>NZ_FOSJ01000041.1 GCF_900114235.1 Marinilactibacillus piezotolerans
TCAAACGGTTCATACTGTAACGCTCTGATTTGTCTCAAAATTGTGAAGAGGCTTGATTTCAACCTTAATTCAAGTTTCATCAGTAACGTCAATAAGTAGACTATCATCGCAAGAATCACCTGATTCTCTACACCTTGTTCAGACTGTGAATAGTACGTTTTAATGGTCAAATGTTGTTTGATATGCTTGAAAAACAACTCGATCTGCCATCTTGATTGATACATTTTTCCGATGTCCTCTGCTGAAAGATCCATTCGGTTCGTCAGGATACGCAGATGCAATCGATGCTTACGTTCAATCGTTATTAAACGAAACAACCCCGTCAGGTAGGTCGATTTGCCCAGCTGAACCAATTGGTCACTGATAATCCCTGATTCATGAGACACTTCCAAGTGCGCTTGAACATGAACGGCTGTATTCTTTTTAATGCGGGAGACGAAAAAGTAGCCCTCCCAGTTCATTTGATCAAACTGAGTGAAATCCAGATACCCGCGATCAAAAACATAGGTCGCCCGTTTCTCATTAATAAAGACGTTCAAGTGATCATGAAGGGAACGTCCAGAATAAAACAGACGATGGATTTCTGATGTACATCGATACCACGACATGTTTTAATCATCCCTTCCATGATGAAAACCTCCATCTATAAACTAGGAAACAGTCCGTCTTACAAACTACTGTAATTTCATTTCCACATTCACTGATGTATTTGGCTTACTGCAAAAGATAAGACGATCATCGATTTTTATGTTGAGGTTCGGCATAACCCATTAAAAAGTCGTACTAGAGTTTCTTGAGATCATTATAGAATAAAAAGGTTTTTCTATCCTGTTATAGTTTGAGAAGTAATCATAAAGTTTTATATGTTTTATATGTTGAAAGAGTTAACTTTTTTAATTTTTTAATGTAACCCTAGTAGTATAAACCATTAAATAGATTCTCCACCGTATTTGCATTTCGAATTTCCGTCTCAATCTCTTCTGAACAGACAGCATACGCTGTTCCTTTAATAGATATCCATGTTTTCATTTTTTACATTTCCTATCTGGTATGAGGTTTTGAACCCTTCGCTTACTGAATCAACCCAGATGTGAGAAATACTCCAAAAGTCGAATCATATTTGAAACAAAACCATATTCATTATCGTACCAGGCAACAGTTTTTACAAGCTGCCCATCATTTGCATCCATTACCTCGGTCAATGTTCCATCAAAGATCGAACCGTGAGTATCACCAATGATATCAGAAGACACTACTTCATCCTCGGTGTAGCCATAAAAATCACTTTCAGCACCTTTCATTACTCTGTTTATTTCATCCACTGTAACCTGCCGGCCGAGTACTGAATAAAGTTCTACAAAGCCTGCAGTAATAACAGGAACACGCGTTGAAGTCCCTGTTATGATTCCATCCACCTCTGGAATAACCTTGCCTACTGCGCTCGATGCACCAGTTGTTGTGGGAATAATATTTTGTGCGCCTGCTCGTTTCTTTCTACCTCCAGGGGCATCTTGAAGAGATTGCGATGCCGTGTATGCACGCGAACCGGTTATTAATCCTCTTTGAATACCGAACTCATCCACTAAAATTTTTGTCATCAAAGCTAGCGCATTTGTTGTACAAGAAGCAGCAGAAACGATTCTATCATCCTTAGTCAGAGTACTCTCATTAACTCCATATACCCCAATTTTAGTAACTTCATCTTTAGGTGGAGCAGAAATCATTACCTTTTTAGCTCCGGCTTCCAAATGGGTCCGGGATTTATCTGCAGACGTATAAGAACCAGTACATTCCAATACAACATCTATATCCAACTGTCCCCATGGCAATTTGCTGGCATCGGTTTCTGCAAATGTCTGGACCTCTTTACCATCGATAAATATAGAGTCTCCATCAGTTTCTACAGTATATGGCAGAGGTCCCTGTGCTGTATCATATTTCAGCAGATAAGCCAACTCCTGCTTACTAACTAAATCGTTGATTGCAGTCACCTCTAACTCTGTACTGTTTAACTCTTGAATACGACGATAAGCAAGTCTGCCAACACGGCCAAACCCGTTAATTGCTACTTTTACTGTCATTACTAAAATAGCCTCCTTTGGATTGATTTGAAACCTGTATTAATTGCTTTCATTAAAATGGTCGAATAAATGAACTATCGATATATCGCCTTCGTTTAATTACTCTAAGGTAACTAGTTGTTTAGTTTTAATGTCATTGCATTAACGGCCACGATAACTGTAGACATTGACATTAATATTGCTGCTACCGCAGGTGTGATTGTGATACTTATCGGTGCCAGTATACCTGCCGCTATCGGAATAGCAAAGATATTGTAACCCGCACCCCAAATAAGATTTTGTTTCATTTTACTTGTTGTCTTAGTTGCCAGTTCTATAAATGCTTCAATATCTCCGGGATAGGATTGAGTTAAAATTACATCTGCAGAATCTATAGCTACCTGGGTTCCTGCTCCAATGGCTACACCGACATCTGCCATAGCAAGTGATGGAGCGTCATTAACACCGTCACCAACCATTATTACTGTTTTTCCCTGATTTTTCAGTGATGTAACTAAATCGTATTTGTCTTGTGGAGACTGGTTGGCTCTATATTCAATACCTAAAATTTCGGCCACTCCCTGAGCAACCTTTTCATTGTCTCCGGTAGCCATGATAGGTTTAATATTGTTATTCTTCAATACCTGAATCAATTCTTTACTTTTTCCTTTCAATTCATCACCTAAGGCTACCGTACCAATAGCTTCACCATCCTCAACCAACACACTTAATGTTGCCCCTTTTGGAATATCGATCGCTATTTCGTCGCCAAATGCTTTCTGACTAATCAACTTATATTTACGATTATTAGCATGACCTTCTACCCTAGCACCTTTTTTTCGAACTTCTATGCAAACCTGAATGCGCGTCTTGCCTTTGCGATAAACTGTATACATCATTAAAAGTGGAAATAAAATTTGACTTTTGTATTTTTAATAAAATAAATAGAACGGAGAGTTACAATGAAAAAAGAATCCAATCAACTGAGCTCACCCTCTGCTTTGGCCGGACTTTTCGGGCTTCCGCAGCCTTGATAGCCGTCGTTGCTGTCATTTATATCTTTGGCAAGAAAATCGACACCACAGACAACATCACAGAAAACGAATAACAGTTAATATAGCTTAGTCCTATAGTATAGTGTGAATGCCGATTCCCGGCTTTCTACACGTAGCTATGTGGACTAAGCTTTTTATTTGCCTAAAATTAACCTGAGGTATACTATATTGATAGAGGGTCACAAAGAAACAGGCGTGATCGTTTTCAGCGGGCATTAACCGGACCCAAAATTTGAATGGGAGACCAGCTGACGATCATGGAGCAGACCGAGTTATCATATTTATCTAAAGGAGGACGTCTATGAAGTGGAACGTGCATAGAGGCGACATCACAGAGTTGGAAGTCGACGCGATCGTCAACGCCGCTAATAAATCATTATTGGGTGGTGGAGGTGTTGACGGAGCCATCCACCGCGCGGCCGGACCGGAGTTGAAAGAGGCATGCAGAAAGCTGGGTGGTGCAGAGACCGGTGAAGCCAAACTGACCGAAGGCTTCGATCTGCCAGCTGATTACGTCATCCATGCGGTGGGCCCGGTTTATCGGGATGGTAAACACGGCGAAGCAGAAGAATTGGAAAATTGCTACCGGAACAGCATCGAAATCGCTAAGGAAAAAGGCATAAGTTCCATCGCTTTTCCGGCCATTAGTACCGGCATTTACGGCTACCCGCTTGAAGAAGCCAGTGAGATCGCCATCCGTACGGTTTATGAACTAACAAAGGACGATGACACGATTGATAATGTCCTCTTCGTTGCCTTTGATGATAAGACAGAATCGGTATTAAGTGATAAATTAAAAAAAATACACAGAGAGGAAAATGACTAAATGAAAAATTATATACGCTTTGGAGTTATGATATTGACTTCAACCGTCATCATGTACTTTTTAATGTACTTCAATATTCTTGAGATCGAACATTTCACGTACAGCGAGACACGTCTTTATATGACGCTGATCATGGGCTCGGTCATGGCGATCATCATGTTGCTCTTCATGTGGCATATGCACGACAATAAAAAGGTGAATGCAATGATCCTGGCAGGTGCCGCGGTCGTTTTCGGCGCAAATTTGTATCTGGTAAGAAGTCAGGCACTCGTGGACCAGGTTTCATGGATGAAAGCGATGATCCCGCACCACTCCATCGCCATCCTTACAAGTGAACGGGCAGAAATCACCAATCCGGAAGTTAGAAAACTAGCCGACGAGATCATCAAGGCACAGGAAGAAGAAATCGCTATAATGAATCAGTATATCGAAGAGCTGGAAGACGGAGACGAGGAAGAACTGCAACCTTTAGATGAATTAAGAGGAAATTGAGATATTTGTATTGTAAGCGATGAATAGCTAGGTACCTGTGAGTCCTCGCGGCCTCCTGTTAAACTTGAGATATCTTAAGTACACAGGAGGTTTTATTTTGGAAAAGAATGAACAGTCTATCATACCGGTAACCCTGCATGACGATCAAACTGATCGCCAACACATTTCGAAGGTCCTTTCACAGAAGATGGTGGCACATTTAAAAAATAGTCAGACAGAACTACTTATATACGAGGGGATCAAACCCTCGACATTGAGAGTTCTCCTCGCGGAGATGTCATTCAATGAAACTCGTTGATTTTACCCAAGTAGAGAATATTTTTATTGTGTGTGGAAAGACGGATATGCGCCGTCAAATTGACGGATTAGCTGCGACGATTACAGAAGAATATGATATGGATGTTTATCATGAGGCCCTCTTTCTCTTCTGTGGTGGAAAGAAAGATCGGTTCAAAGCACTTTATTGGGAAGGCGACGGCTCCCTTCTCTTATACAAGCGTTTAGAGAATGGGAAATTGAATTGGCCGCGTAACCAGAACGAGATTCAAAAGTTAAGTGCGCAACAGCTGCGTTGGCTGCTTGAAGGATTATCTGTTAATCAAAAAGTCTCCATAAAACCTGCGGTTAAAGGAAGTATAGCCTAAGAAATGAGAGAGAAATTGATGAAAAAATCAATGGCTCTCTCGTTTTCTTTTCCTGATTAGTGTAAAATTTAAGTATTATTTATGTGAGGAGTAGCAGACATGTCTATCAAGAGTGAAAAACAGTTTGAAGTGATTATTGAAAAGTTAGATCAGCTGTTAGAAGAAAACAAACAACTGAAGACCCTACTCGCTCAGAAAGATGATGAGCTTTCCTTACAGAAAGAACAAATCGAATTTTTAACTCAGAAATTGTACGGCTCAAAGAAGGAAACATTGAAGGATGATCCTAACCAGGGCAACCTCTTCAACGATCGCCTTTTTAGCGAACCAGAGCAGACTGGTGACCAAAGCGACGAAGATGAAGTCATTATTACAACAGAACGTCGCCGCAAGAAACGTAAAGGATTAAAAGACCAGCAGTTGTCATCTCTTCCTACTGTTGACCACATTCATGAACTTGAATCTTGTACGTGTCCAACATGCAAGGAAGCAATGAAAGAAATCAGCACGCAACTTATTCGTCAGGAAGTTAAATTTATCCCGGCGAGAGTTGAAAACCACAGACATTTCCAGAAAACATATGCCTGCGCGAACTGTGAGAAAAGCGGAACGCGCACGCCGTTTGCGAAATCTGAAATCCCCAGACTTCCTTTAAATAACACAGTCGCTTCTGCGTCATCGATAGCGGAAACCATGTATCAAAAATTCGAGCAAAAAGTCCCGGGCTATCGCCAAGAGGCTTTTTGGAATCTGCTTGGCTATCCGATCCCTCGGCATACCATTGCGAATTGGCACATTAAAACGTCCCAGTATTATTTCGAAGCGCTGGTGGCTGTAATGCGACAAGAACTGTTGAACCAGAAGGTTCTACACGCCGACGAAACGACATTCAAAGTACTGAATGACAAAGACCGACAAAAGTCCTATATGTGGTTATTCAGTACCGGCAAATACAGCGAACGTGCCATACATATCTACAAGCTTGGTCCATCACGCAGTGGCTCTGTCCCTAGAGATTTCTTAGAGGAGTACACTGGCTATCTACATAGTGATGGATTCTCCGGGTACAACAATCTTCCAGGGATGACGATGATTGCCTGTCTGGCGCATATCAGACGGAAGTTCTATGACGCCCGTCTCGTGCTATCCAACAATCTAGCCGAACGTGGCATCAAGTCACTCGTTATGGGCAGAAAGAACTGGCTGTTTTCAAAATCTTTTGAGGGTGCTCATGCCGCTGCGACTATTTTGAGCCTCGTCGAGACGGCCAAATCCAACGGATTACATCCACGAAAATATCTGGACTACCTCTTAACTTACCTTCCAAATCGACAAAATACACCCTTGGAGGCTTATTTGCCATGGAATCCAAAGGTACAGGTGGAATGTCGCTAGACATTCAGTATATTATACTCTTCGGACATTTCTCATTATAGAGGTGTCCGATTTTTATTTGTAGGTACTCAGCTATTCATCGCTTACTTTGTAATAAAGACTTCTCATCTTTAAAAAAAATGAAAAACGATCCGGAGGGCAACGTTTACATCACGTCGCCCTCC
Source organism: Marinilactibacillus piezotolerans (assembly GCF_900114235.1). GTDB lineage: Bacteria > Bacillota > Bacilli > Lactobacillales > Carnobacteriaceae_A > Marinilactibacillus > Marinilactibacillus piezotolerans. Next base: position 6,637 of record NZ_FOSJ01000041.1, read on the forward strand.
GGATCGTTTTAAATATTACAGAAAGTATGAACTGTCAGGTTCAATTATCATTGTCGTTGAGGGTAGCGTCCTGGATATCGTTTGAAAAATCGATGATAAAGAAGGTAGAATAAATCTATGGATTATTCAAAGATAGCTACGATGAAAAAATTAGTTGAAGATCCCTACAGTGGTTTTATCAGCACACTCGAACATTACGTGCCTTGAGTAAACAGATACCTTCACAATAGCTCCTTCTCAACTACTAGTTGATTATCGAACTGTTTGCAATAAAATGCGGTATTGCATACTTAAGAGGTAAGATAGAAATTTATTATCCTGGCAACTTTAAATAGTTACTTTACAAGTTAGATAGATACATAAATTAATACGCCGGAAATCAGCACTCATTGAGTTCTTTTTATTCCAACAACTATTGTACGATGATCGTTAGATCTCGATCCTTAGGTGTTTTTAGTTCGACTTCTATGACCAGCATAAGATTAGTTACTCTTCCAACATCAGTATTTGATGTACAGTCGACGGCGTCAACCGTTATAGTATAAACTTCTTCTATTACTACAACCGCTTCCGGCATGCCTTGTCCTGTTCCACATCCAGAATAACTTCATTACCGTCTTTTTCTAATATATCTATCTTAACTTTTGAACCCGTTAGATTCGTATTACCTGTACATCCCATCAGTATAAACAGTATACTTTGTCCTAGAACTGTTTGTTTTTTAAACTACTTCCTTTTTCTATATCAGTTCAATCTTTTTATATTTTCTGACTTTCGGGAAGGACGACCGTAAAGGTAGTTCCTCTTCCTTCATCACTCTCAACTCTAATATCCCCTTGATGTGCATCTATAATGCTTTTTACAACTGCCAGACCGATTCCTTGACCCTGCAGTTTACTGTTCCGTGAAGGTTCTACTTGATAAAAGCGCTCAAAAATGTAGTCTAACTTATCTTCTGGTATCCCCTTCCCGTTATCCTGAATCATTATTATAATTTCATTCTTGATGCGTTTGGATATTAAACTGATTTCCCCATCTTCGGGTGTGAATTTAACTGCATTGGCTAATAGATTTGTTATCACCTGTTCCAGCTTATTTCTATCCGCTTCAATCATTTCCGACTGTGCTTTTAGATTTAGAGTCACCTGCTTTTCATTAACCTGCGGTTCAAATGAGATGGAGATATTAGATAGCAGTTCTTTGATATCAAACGTTTCGAGATTCAATTGCTTATTTGTGTTTTCTGTATCGTCCAGCTGATCAATCAGCTGGACTAAATGAGCGAGACGTATGACCTGACGATTCAGGCTATTTAGCCGTTCAGGCGTGACCTCCCAGACACCGTCCAGCATGGCCTCAACATTCCCCTGCAGCGTAGTCAAAGGCGTTCTCACCTCATGAGCCAGATCCGAAACCATCTGATTCCGAATTCTTTTCTGCTCGGCTAACCGAGCGGCTAGAACATTGACGCTCTGCTGCAGCTGGAAGAGCTCGCTGATTTTTTCATCTTTGGTTTCAGCTTCTCCAATATCCCGTCCTTGAGCGATTTGCTGTGTCCGTTCGCTGGTCGCTGCAATTGGCCTGCTCAAACGTCTGGATATGAGGTAGGCCATAACCCCGGCAATAACAAAAGTTAGCAGACCCATCAATGCAATCAAAAGGATCAGATCTTCAATGAACTCTTCTTCTTCAGAAGTATAGTCCTGAAAACCCGGGTAAGTGATAAATGCTGTCCCGATATTATTCTCACCTGAAAACAAGTCTACTTCTTCTTCAAACCAGTCTTTCCCAGGCAGCACTTCAATCATTTGCATGCCCCGCACATGCTGTCCCATCGGGGAGGACTGACTGATTATTTCATTACCGTCTGCATCCACGATCCGCACAAACATATGCGAATGCATGGCATCCTGAATAGCGCCAGAAAGTATTTCCCGGTCCCACTGACTTTCACCGTCATATGCTGTTTCGATGGTTTCGATGACTGTTTCTCTTTCATTTATAAAACGGTCACTCAAGTAATCATCAAATCTGTTTTCAGTAAGTTGAAAGGTCAAAAAACTGAATAAAGAAATCATGAGTATACTTCCACTTAGAATATAAATGAATAAATGACTAAATAAGGTTCTCTTCATAATTCACTCCAAAACGGTAACCGCTGCCGTGTACAGTTTCAATATACATCGGTATTTTAGGGTCTCTCTCGATTTTTGCTCTCAAATTTTTTATATGGGAGTCGATCACTCTGTCCATTGCCGTGGCTTCCAGTCCTTTTACCTTTTCAAGCAATTGATCACGAGAAAAGACGTGACGCGGTTCTCTTGCCATGATCTCCAGAAGTTCAAATTCTGTGTGAGTTAATAACACATTGTCTCCATGCGCAACTACTTCCATTGTATTAGGGAAGATGACCAGATCACCTTTATTAAAAGTCAGTTTATCCTCATTATTGACTGTTTTCATCCTTCTCATTACTGTTACGATTCTGGCAAGCAGTTCTTTAGGACTAAAAGGCTTCGTGACGTAATCATCTGCCCCAAGTTTCAGTCCCTTGATAACGTCTGATTCATTCGATTTAGCGGTCAGCAAGATAATAGGTACATCCGACGATTCTCTAATTTTCTCGCAAATCTCCCAGCCAGTATAATCCGGCAGCATAATATCTAAGATGATAAAGTCAATGCTGTGATTATAAAATGTTTCAAATGCTTTTTCACCAGTAGATGCTATATAAACATCATGGCCGTCAGCATTTAAATAAGCCTGGACGATTTCCAGAATCGACTGCTCGTCATCAACAACTAATATGTTCATTCACCTGGTCTCCTTTATCCACTATTCATCAGAAAGAAATGTATCCGCAATACATTATACTGCACTGCTCTACTTCGATAAAAGTGCATCGATTTTTCGAAAGATTTCATCTGACGATGTTCCACTTATTCTAACTAATGTGTCTCTTCTTTTGTAGTAATCTAAAATCGGTCGGGTCTCGTTTAAGAAAACTTCAAAACGCTGTTCGATTACCTTTTCGGTGTCGTCTGTTCTTCCACGATTTATAAGCCGCTCTTTTAAGATATCCTTTGGAACATCCAGATAGAATACTCTCTGTTTTGTCTGGGTTATATCCTCCAAAGCTAATGACTGGTTTAAATTGCGAGGATAACCATCTAAGACAACCGAGCATTTATGCTGATGTTTGCTTATTTTTTGTTTAATAAGTGCGGTGATTATTCTATCCGGCACTAATTTCCCTGAAGATACATAACTTAAGACTTGTTTTCCAATTGCCGTCTCCTGTTTCATTTCGTTACGCAATATTTCCCCCGAGGATACAATGGGAAATTCATACTTGTTTTGAATGCGTTCTGCCACTGTCCCTTTACCCGATCCCGGGGCGCCAACTAAAATAATAATCATATCGAACTCCTTTTGTAAACTTATTATACATTGAATATTCCTGCAATAGAACCACCAGTAGTTTAATTTTTTACCGTAATACCGAAATCTCTTTGGATTTTATGATAATAGATTTAAAAAGAGCCGATATTTTTCATCAACTCTTTTTCCGTCTGCTTCTCTATAATTCAGCTACATATTCTATCAAACGAACAAGATTGGAAACAAAACCATACTTAATGTCATACCATGAAACTGTTTTAATAAGTTGAGTATCTTTATTTTTTATAATATCCGTTAACGTGGCGTCAAATATTCCTCCTGCAGAAGTACCAATAACGTCCGAAGATACAATCGGTTTTCAGAATATTCGAATGAAGAATCGGCGGCTTCGTTCATTGCTTTATTCACTTCTTCAATCATCACTTTCTTTTTAAGAGTAGTATAAAACTCCACTATTGCAGCATCAGGAAATGGCACTCGAGTTGCTGATCCATCGACACTGTTTTCTATAGAAGGAATGACCTACCCGACCGCCTTGGCCGCCCCGGTAGAAGTAGGGATAGCCTTCATGGCTCCCGCTCTACCCCGACGCATAACCGAAGAGTTGGGGCTATCGTGTAATGACTGCGAAGATGTGTATGCCTTAACCGCCGTCATATAACCGGTTTCGATTCCAACTTTATCATTCAGAACTTTTGCAACAGGCGCCAAATCATTTGTTGTGCACGAACCGGAAGAAAGGATTTTGTTGTCTTATGTAATGATATCCTCATTAACTCCAAAAACAATGATCTTCGTTTCCTCATCAGCCGGAGTCGTAAGTATAACTTTTTTCGCACCAGCTTTGATGTGTTCCTGCGAATTTTCAGCCGTTGCATTCACTCCCGTCGCTTCTATTACTATGTCGACCCCTAAATCTTCCTACAGTAAATTCCCTTCTTCTGATTCCTGATAAAACTTGATTTCACGCCCATTTATAACCAAAGTATTCTCCCGAACCTGGACATCATGCTTTAAACGTCCGTATGTTGTGTCAAATTCCATCAGTTAATCTAAGTTTTCAATATCACTTAAATCATTAACAGCCACAACTTCCAAATCTGAATCTGTATCTAACAATCTTCTCAGTACTGTTCTCCCAACTCGTCCAAATCCATTGACTGCGATTTTTGTAGACATTTTAATTCCTCCATTATTTTATTGTTATTATAATCTTATCTTGAACATTATGTTATTTACAATTATCTCCTACTCAATTTATTTTAGTAGAAATCTCCTTCTCAAAGCCTACCTGTTTTCCTACCTCTTTCTTTTTCGACAATAGACTTATTTCTCTTTTTTTCTCTTTGTCAAAACGTAGCCAGTTATCAGTAAGATTTCAACCAATCCAAAAGCTAACAAAAAACTATGCATAAAGAACTCAGCCGGTAAAACCAGAATTATGGGATCTGTAGTAGGATTGAATAACCACGCATCATTGTTGAAAAATGACTGGTGAAATAATAGAAATAAGCTATCAAAGCTAATCAGAATACCCACTATAACTGTCAAAGATAGAAAAATCCCATTTTTAAAATATATAAGCAAACTTTTGTATAAATTTCTACTTTTTATATACCTCATAAAAAAATACGTCCCTGATCCCGCAGCAGCAAGAATAAGGTAATTAAACATGAATAATCTTTTCACTTCATAGAAATGAAACAGTCCCCTTTCGGAACTTGGAAAGTCAGGCATTGCCAAATCTGTTATCCAAGGCATATTCAAGTAATCCATTAAGATTCGATAATTTAATATAATTTGTTCTTTAGATACATTTACATAATCTGTGATGTTCAAATAATCAATATCAACTATAAATAAAGGAGTGAAATTAATTGTAAAAGCTATTGATACGGACATAATGAATAGCGAAAGCATGATATATCCTAATGCTTTTATAACTCTTTGCCTCAACACGATGCTCCTCACCTTTCCTTATGTCCAACTCTAGATTTCAGCTCATGTAATTCTTCTTTTAATTTTCTGTTTTTTTCTTCTAGTATTTCTTTTTCTAATAAGCTATTATCAGCATCACTAACTTTTTTGTGAGAATGGCCCCCGTGCATACCAGGCATCAAATACATCATAAGCAAGTGACCAATAATCATAACAATGATAAATAGTATTGTTTCCATTCATTCTTCTCCTTTGTTATCGACTGTATATAAAATGGATTCCGTAATAGAATACTACTGATACAATAAAGCCTAACGCTATAATTCCATAGACCATTGCATTTTTCAATGTACCCGCTTCGCTGGTATATTCAATTTGATCATTATGCTTGTTTCGCATGAACATTAATAACAGCAAGCCTAAAACAATAATCAGCAAACTTATTACATGAGCAATACTCAATGACCCGATGACCAGCGGATTTGATCTGAAGAACTCTACAATAAATCTGTTGAAAGCAAAACCGATGACATATATGAAGAATAATTCGCCGTCAAATTGGGCTGTTTGTCTTCTTCTCCATATGATCAGAAACAATATATAGTTTAACGCTACTTCATAGAGCTGGGCCGGGTGCAGCAGTTCGCCACCTACCATGACTCCCCATGGCCAGTTTCTGCTCATCGGCACACCGAAAACGTCACAGCCGACACGGCCTATCGCCTGACCTAATATAACCCCTGGAACGATTGCATCTGCTGTTTTCCAGACAGCCATTTTCTTCTTTTTCATAAACCAGAATGCAAACGATCCGGCAACCAGAATGGCTCCTTGAATAGATAAGCCACCCTGAGTGATCCTGAACACAGCCATCGGATTTTCCATGTAATAAACTGGATCAAAAAATACTATGTATCCCAATCTCGCACCTAATATCCCAAATACAACGGTATACAGGCCTAAATCCATCAGCTTGTCTTTATCCAGCCGTTTACGTTCTCCTTCTTTTTGAATGAGCAATAATCCAATAATCATACCCAGGGCACTGGTCACGCCCAATAAAGAAATACTAAAATGTCCGATACTGAACAATTCTATCATATAAACATTCTCCTATTCTATTTAAAAGAAACGAATACAACAGGATGAGTCATCGATCCTTGTTGTATTCACACTTAACTTTTTCTATACTAATTGGAATTAAGGAAATTTAATCTCTCCATAAATTCTCTTCCTTCGTTATTGTCTAACTCCCGCTCATTCCAATCCATCATCCCTCGATTAAAGTTAAATGAACGGTGCATCTCGCCCATCCAGTCAAACATGCCATTAAAGGAGAAGTCGTTAAATCCTCTCATATGATTTCTCATATCACCAAAAAACGACTCATGATCATCTGAGCTATCATCTATATTTTCATCTCTAAATTCCCACATTCTATTGTGCCAGTCATTCCAGCTGTCGGTTTCATCATCTTCACTTTGGTCAGTGTTATTTTCAACGTCATCCTCGTCTGGACTGCTGTTCTCTCTATTTCGATAAGAGCCTCCATGCATGGTTTCCATATGTCCCCACATCGTCTCGTCATCCTCGTTTCGATCCGTATTTTGTGACTGCTCCTGATTCCCATGCGCTGAAACATTGATCTGTTCATTGCTATATAGATTAACTCCAGCCAGTCCTCCAATAGCCAATAAACTTGCGATATATTTTCTTCCTTTTTTCATTTTCTCCACCTCCTCTTATTCTGTACTTTTAGTATAAATAAGAATTATGGAGAAAAAATGGAGATTGCAGTTTATATTATTTTTTTGTTTATTCACTGGTTAATTGTTCAAAAAAAGACGTCAGCGACTGTTCATCCACTGACGTCATAATTTTACACTGACACGTACTAAATTTTGAAATTACTAATTGATATAGTTCATCGGATCAACGGTTTCTCCATTCCTATACACTTTGAAATCCAGGTGTACACCCGTAGAATCTCCAGTAGTCCCCATGATGCCGAGCTGTTGACCTTGTGACACTCGTTGACCACGCGCAACACTTAGATTAGGCTGCATATGCGAATACACTGATGTATAGCCATCACCGTGGTCTACCTTGACGTAATAGCCTAGGGCGCCATTATACCCGGCTGTAGTTACAGTACCGGCACGGGCAGCTATGATCGGACCACTTCCTGCAATATCAACACCTGTATGGAATCGGCGATCGCCAAAAATCGGATGAGTTCGCCAGCCATAGGGTGACGATATTCTCCCTCTAGCGGGTCTTGTCCATCCATTACTTGTTGGAGCGACATTCGATGAAGCCTCAGTCGAACTTGCATTATTTGAAGATATTGTAACTTGAGAGTTATTATTTTTTTCTTTTTGTGCCGTTGCCTCTGCCTTGGCTTTTGCAGCTGCTTCTGCTTTCGCTCTAGCTGTCACTTCAGCTGCTTTTTGACGTTTTTCCTCAGCAACTCGTATGGCTTCTTGTTTTGCTCGCTCTTCCTCTAATATCCGCTGTTTTTCAACTTTCATTTCTTCAGTTAACGTGCTAGTCCGTTCAGCTATGATCGATTGTTCATTGATGAATGACTCTCTTTCTTTATCTGTCATTTCATACTGTGCTGCGATCTGAATGATCTTGTCATCCAAGGCTCCACGCTGATTGACCAGATTACTGCGACTGACTTCAAGCTGAACCATTACATTTTCCACTTCTTCCTGTTCACGTTTTACTTGTGCTTCCGTTTCTTCCAGTGTCTTCTGGTCAGCAATCTGAGCTGCCATGATATCCTGGTTAGCAGAAACCAATTTGTTTACGACCCCGATACGTCCGACTAAGTCAGTCAAGCTCTCTGCTGACATTAATAAATCGACGATATCAGAAGGATTAGCATTAGTCTGAACTGAACGTGCCTGTGATTCTAATTGTTCATTACGCTTATCGATTTGTTCTTGTAATCGAGCAATTTCAACTTTCAATTGTTCGATTTCTTCTTTAATGTGGTCAATTTCCTTTTCCTGTTCGCTGATTTCAATAACCAGGTCATCAATATCAGCTTGAAGTACTGCAACCTCTTCTTCCAGTTGGATTTTTTCATTTTCAAGTGCTTGCATTTTTTCTTCACGGTTCTGGATCTCATTACCTACTTTTTGTGATTCACTTTCCAGTTCCTGCTGCTGAATTTCCAGTTCTTCTAATTTTTGAGAGGCTTCAACCTCTATCGGCTGCATTAACGGTCCAGCCAGCATTACTGACGCTATAAGTGTTAATATGTATTTTTTTTCACGATATGTAGCTCCTTGTCCTTTGATATCTGTTTAGGTTGATAGTACATTTTTATATTTTCTTTACGGCTAAGTGATTTCTACTTTTTTCTTTGTCAAAAAATAGTATAGCATAAACACTGCCAAAGTTATGTTTTATTTGTATGACATATTTAACTTATATTACAAAATAACTTTATTATCATCATAATCCAAGATATGTGTGGTGTACATGCAAAAGTAGCACGTGATTAGTTATCTGATATAACCAAATATAAAGAAGCCACTAAGTATTGCTTGTGGCTTCATTTCTAATTTAACCTTTAATACATGCTGTCCATACCTTTGAAATTATTAGTTTGAGAGGATCCGCCAGTTCCATGCATTTCTTTGTAATGTTCTCTTAGCTGCTGATTAGTTAACTCAGGATGCATTTCACTCATATGCATTTTTATTTGGCCGAAGTTGATTATTCCCTCTTCCATTAAAGTTTCCATATCCTCAGAGTCTTCTGCGTCCATCACGTCTGACATATAGTGATGATCGATACTGTTCTCTGCACCAACGGTCTCCTGGTTCGTCGTATCTTCTTCAGCAAAACCTGACATACTCAGTCCACCTGATAAAGCTAAAACTCCTGCTAGCATTCCACTGATCAAATTCATTTGTCCCATCTCCTCGTATGAAAGAACGAAACGAAGGCACGATCATTCAGGTCATTTCCACAGCCGGACTAGACGGCAAAGCCTCTGAATCGGTGTACTGCGCAAGTAAATTCGGCGCCCGCGGCTTCACTGAAAGTATCATCAAAGAACTAGACGATACAGACATCCACGTCCTGGCAGCTTACATGGGCGGGATGAAAACCAGCTTCTGGGATGATATCTACTCAAAAGAAGAGATCCAGCATCTCATGGATCCCGATGACGTGGCGGACATCATCCTGGCTAATGTGAAAGCCCGTAAGAACTTGACAGTTCCTGAGATCGTTATAAAAAATCACTTGACTTAAAATCTTGAGATGAAGAGCCTTCGAAAACGAAGGCTCTCTTTTTTTCTTTAAGATTCGCGTTTTATTATATGGGTTGTGACTATTGATCGAGTTCCATTCTCTGAGTAGTCAGAACTGAAAACAATTCGGACAACCGCGCCTCTTATGGGCTTCGAGTATGCCTTACTCTTACGCTGTTTTGACTGGTCATTTGAACTCAGCTGGTGGGTGGGTAGAAAATGCCACTTTTACTGCCTGCTCAACGCCATATCTAATCCGGGTCGTCCTTTGAATAGCTATCAAGGGCCTTCTCAAATTTATAAGACCTCTGACTGGTCACTACCTGCCTGTTTAAGGACCCACTGAAAAGCATCATATCAATGAGCGGTCACTTGATGACAGAAGTATGGCCAGCTCAACTGCAAGACTAGCTGAGCAGGCAGAACTATACATGTTTAAGCCTGCTCATAGAAATAATCTTTCACGAATAGATCTAAGGATGGTCATACTCGCTGAAGCGAGTATGGTCTTAATATAAAGAGCGGTTTATTCCTTTTAACGAAACTAAGCGATATAAAAAAGTGCCGACCGATTGAGGTCAGCACTTTATTCATAACTCGATTTAATCCAGATGCTTCTCTTCATCAAAATGACGGATGACGAGCGGTTCGCCTTTTAACAAGGTATACTCGGTATCCTCTTTACCGATCGCCACCTTGATCAGACGGTGACGGAACTGGACTTTGAAGGTGACGCGTGTCCAGTCTTTGGGCAGTCGCGGTCTGAATTGGAGGGTATCGTTTAACAGACGCATGCCTCCAAAACCGTAGACCATGCTCATCCACGTCCCTCCCATATTTGCCGCATGTACACCGTCTTTCGTATTGCTCTGCATATCCGTGATGTCCATCAGCGCCGTATCCATGAAATAGCTGTAAGCTTTATCCATCTCTCCTAGATCGCTGGCCATCATCCCGAATACCGAACGTGACAAGGATGAATCGTGCGTCGTGACCGATTCATAGTATTCATAGTCTCTGGCTTTCTGTTCCTGTGAAAATTCATCCGAGAACAGGAATTGGGCAAGTACCGTATCCGCCTGTTTGTTGACCTGATAACGGTAGATCGTCAGCGGGTGATAATTGAGCAGCAGCGGGAACTTGTCTTTCGGTGTGTTTTCGATATCCCACACTTCTTTATGGAAGAAACTGTCATCCTGCATCGTGAGCTCCTGTTCCTCATCATAAGGCAGGAACATCCTGTCAGCGGCTCTCTTCCAGTTTTCCAGTTCCGTCTTATCAAATCCGATACGTTCAAGAACTCCTAAACCATCTTCATCCCCAGCTTCAAGAACTGCTTCCACCATTTCGGCTGCATACTTGAAGTTATGCTTGGCCATGAGGTTTGTATAATAGTTGTTATTGACAATCGCTGTATACTCATCGGGTCCGGTCACATCGTTTAGAACAAAAGCACCGTTTCGCTTTTCATCGAAGTGGCCCCAGCCAGCATAGAAACGCGCAGTCTCTACGAGAATCTCAAGGCCTTCATGCATACCGAACCGTCTGTCCCCGGTCACTTTAACATACGAGTGAACGGCATGCGCAATATCGCCGTTGATATGGATCTGAGCGGTCCCGGCAGGATAATACGGGCTGGCTTCTTTTCCGTTGATCGTGCGCCAGGCAAAGAGCGCTCCCTTGTCTACGGCCATCTCCCTGGCTCGGTTGCGTGCTTCATGCAGGATCGTATAGCGGTAATTCAATAGATGCTTGGCGATTTTCGGCTGGGTATAAAGGAAGAATGGGAGCATGTACATTTCAGTGTCCCAGAAATAATGACCTTCATAGCCTTCACCGGTCAGTCCCTTGGCCGACATGTTCCGCTTTCCGTCTCGCCCGGCTGCCTGGTACAAGTGGAAAAGATTGAAGCGCAGACCTACCTGCAATTCGTCGTCTCCCTCGATTTCTATATCAGACGATTCCCAGAATTCTTCCATATGGTCCACATGCTTTTCTTTCAACCCTTCAAAACCGATCGCTGACGCTTCGTTCATGACCGTAGATAATTTTTGGGCTTTTTCTTCTTTCATAGAAGCACCTTTAAAGATGTTGCTATAGCCAACGGTACGCTCAAGTGTAATCGTTTCGCCTTTGACTGTATCTATTTCCCAGCTTTCCGATCCGTTTTCAAAACAGGACTGAACGGATGAGTCCGATAGCTCATTCTTCTCTCCCACGATCATGTGCAGACCTGTACTGTTAGTTTCTATATGCAACAGCTGATTTTCGAAGTCTTCCAACCGTTCGGACTTGAAGCGTCGTTCTTTCTGAGCCTTGATCCGCGGATCATTACTCTCTTCTTCAGAAATGCTTCCCATCTCTTTTAAATCATCTAGAGTCGCCACGATCCGAAGATCACACCCATCGTCATGTGGCGTGATCCAGACTTTTTGCGCCAAAAGCTCTGGGTAATCATAGGAGACGAACCGTTCAATACTAATATCCAGCTTATGACCCTGAGAGTTCTCCCAGGTGAAGGACCGTGTGAGCAGCCCCTTCTTCAAGTCGAGCTGACGTTTATGGACCGTCGTCTTCCCGGTTTCCAGATCGAACAGATCATTGTCCAGCTTGATTGCCAGCTTCTTCCCGTTCGGGACCGGGATGACTGTCTGGTGCTTCTCAGCATATCCGTAGGCCCATTCCCCATACTCGATCAGCTCACTGTCATAATAGGCGTTCACGAGCGTGGCCTCGCTGTGACTGTACTCCCTGGTCCGCTCAGCCTCTTCCAAACTGCCGCGTGTACCGAAATGCCCGTTCGACAAGGCGAACAACGTTTCATTCTGTCTGATCGTTTCCGGGTCTGTCCCTTTCTCTGTTAAAACCCATTTCGAATCTTTAGATATCAATGAATTCATAGCGGTCTCCTTTCAAACATACTGCTTGGGGTCTTTACACTTATCTTTATTATAGAATAAATGTCTTGGTTATTACCAAGCATATGAATATCGGATCACTTAATAACCAATCATAGTAAAAGAAAAGAGGGGGGTCGATTTTCTGGTTCTATAATATATGACGTTGGTGAGAAATCACTGGCGTCTTTTTTTGTCTCAGAAAATAGAAAACAAGTGAGTTCTCCTGTAGAATAATAGTCGACAAAAACCAAATATCCATAGGAGGAACTCACTTGCCTACATCAAATGATATGCAAAATGTACTAGATATTCAAGACAAAAACATGATTTTCGAAGATAACTGCGTGTCTTATGGGATACACAAACAAAAGAAATGTAAATTTATAGACTGTACATTGACTTATATTCCTACGGAATGTAAGAAATGTCAGGAACCAA
>NZ_FOSJ01000013.1 GCF_900114235.1 Marinilactibacillus piezotolerans
TACCCTAGAGTAACCAAATCTATTTTAGAGAACGATAGCTTACTGACCTTTTATGACTTTCCTGCTTCAATCCGAAGAAGCTTGTACTCCACTAATTTGATTGAGTCTTTTAACAAACAAATTAAAAAATACAGTCGGCGTAAAGAGCAATTTCAAAATGAAGAATCTATGGATCGCTTTTTAGTCTCAAATTTTGATCTGTACAATCAGAAATTTTTAACTCGAAGCCACCGCGGTTTCCAACAAGCTGAAGCAGAACTTTGGGAAATGTTTGGAGAACTAGAAGAAAGATAAGTTTTTTACAGAAGGAACTTTTTATTTACACAAACTTCTTGACGCTCTCTTTTTTACTAAAATAAAATCATAAAAATGACTCTTTTAATAGTAACTCTAACAACAAAATATATACTGAAAATATTAAAAGTTATAAATGCAACTTGCAATTCTTTTTGATTCCTTGTAAACTGATTTATATTAAATTGTAATAAAGATAGAGGCGCAAAGAAAATCAGTACGATTCAGTAGGGTGACACCCGTTGATTGAGTCCGAAAGGGTTCTTTGCCGAAGTAGATGAAAACAGTCATAATTTATCTGCTGGGGTTTCGTTTAATAAGCGGAGCACTGTCACGAGATTTTCGTGGAGCACTATCAGACTATATGCAAATTTCTAGCATTTAGGGTGATAGTGCCTTAAGTGCTTTTTTTATACTTAATAGTAAGTGAATAATTTCATAGATTTATTATGAGATATCAAAGAAAATGATTGGAGATTTACAATGTTAAAGAAGTTTAGTTGGATTACCTTATTTACCGCACTTATATTCTTGATTCCAGCACCCGTTTTTGCTGAAGAAGTAGAGACAAGCTTAGCCGGATCAATTGGATGGATGACTTTGATCCCGCCTATCATCGCAATTATTTTAGCCTTTATAACCAAAAATGTTGTCATGTCATTATTTGTTGGTATTTTTTCAGGCACAATCATTATGCAGTTTTATTATGGAAGCAATATACTATTAGCAATTATTTATGGATTTACTGATATTGTGGATTATATTCTAGGATCACTGGCAGATCCGTGGAATGCAGGGATTATTCTGCAGGTCATGACGATCGGAGGATTGATCGCGCTGGTCACTAGTATGGGGGGGGCACAAGCAGTCGCAGAAAGCCTGGCAAAACGAGCAAAAGGTCCGGTAAGTGCGCAACTGATTACATGGGCACTTGGCGTGCTGATTTTCTTTGATGACTATGCGAATGCTTTGATTGTTGGACCCATCATGCGTCCGGTAACAGATAAAATGAAAATTTCCAGAGAAAGATTAGCATTTGTGATAGATGCGACAGCTGCTCCTATTGCAGGAATCGCATTAGTTTCAACATGGATCGGCTATGAGGTAGGGCTTATAAATGATGCTTATCAGTCGATTGGCCAAGATGTCAATGCTTACGGAATTTTTCTGCAGACGTTACCTTACCGATTCTATAATATACTGATGCTCCTTTTTGTTGTAGTAACTTCTCTTACTTTGAGAGAATTCGGTCCAATGAAAAAAGCACAGGAACGGGCAAGAGACACTGGAATGCTGATTGCTGAAAATTCTGAAGTAGAAACGGATGAAGAAGAGCAAGAAGTGTTGAATAAAAATAAAGCAACCATTTGGAATGCACTCATTCCAATCGGGAGTTTAATTGTATTTAGTTTTGCAGGATTTTATATGAATGGTAGAACTGCTATTATAGGTGGAGATAATACCCTATTGGCACAAGAAGTGATCAATTCTCCATTCTCCTTTGCGACAATAAGAGAGACATTTGGGGCTTCAGATGCATCTGTTGTTCTGTTCCAAGCTGCATTAATATCTAGTATCATTGCACTAGTAATGGGCGTTTCGCAAGAATTATTCACGTTCAGCAAAGGTATAGATATTTGGATAAAAGGAATGAAAACACTAATGATAACAGGTGTGGTATTATTGCTTGCCTGGTCACTATCAACTGTAATGAATGAATTAGGTACAGCAGATTATCTAGTATCTCTCTTAGGAGATACGATGCCACCAGTCTTGCTTCCAACTATTATCTTTATCTTAGGAGCAATTATATCCTTTTCTACAGGAACTTCTTACGGGACAATGGGTATTTTAATGCCCCTGGCAATTCCTTTGGCAACAGCACTGGATCCTGGTAATTCAGAATTTGTAATTATGTCTGCAGGAGCAGTTCTAACAGGAGCAATATTTGGGGATCACAGCTCACCGATTTCTGATACAACTATCTTGTCTTCGATGGGAGCTGGATCTAATTTGATTGATCACGTTAAAACACAACTTCCTTATGCATTGGCAGTAGGAACAATTTCTATAGTGTTTGGATATCTTCCTTCAGCAATGGGTATTAATATTTGGATTACTTTACCTATTACATTTATAGCCATAATCGCAATGGTGTTCTTATTAGGTAAAAAAGTAGAAACTATACCGAGTAAAATAGAATAGCAATCACCTTTCAAGAGCCAGTCTACTATGACTAGGCTCTTTTATTTGCTCAATCCTTCTGAAGATTATACGATAGATACATAGATTTTCATAAAAAGGAGGGATTGAATGGAAGAAAAAATCAGCATCTGGCAAGGGGATATCACTCAGGTTGAAGTGGATGCTATCGTTAATGCTGCAAATAAGTCTCTTTTAGGCGGAGGTGGGGTAGATGGAGCAATTCACCAAGCAGCTGGTCCTGAACTGAAAGAAGCATGTAAGAAACTAGGCGGAGCAGAAACGGGTGAAGCGAAGTTAACAGAAGGTTTTAATTTACCTGCTAAATATGTTATCCATACAGTGGGACCTGTATATAGAGATGGAAAACATGAAGAAGATAAATTGCTGGAAAGTTGTTACAGAAGCTCATTGGGAATTGCTAAGAAACATCACTTGAAATCTATTGCTTTTCCAGCAATTAGTACAGGAATCTATCACTATCCTGCTGAAGAAGCAGCTCAAATCGCAATCCATACCATCTTAGATTTTTTAGAAAAACAAACAAGTGAAATCACAGTAATACTCGTAGCGTTCGATCAGAGAACGGAAAATCTATATAGAAAAATACTGAAAAATATTGATACAGAAGAATAATATTTATTGGAGGAAAATAAAATGAAGCAATATATTAGATTTGGACTCATGATTTTGACGTCAACAGTTATTATGTATATTTTAATGTTTTTGAATGTCTTTGAATTTACCGATGTAAAGTTTAGTGAAACGAGAGTATATATGGCGATTATGATGGGTGCTTTTATGGCACTGATTATGATACTGTTTATGTGGAAAATGTATAAGAATAAGAAAATCAACAGTATTATTCTTGCAGCATCTATTGTCGTTTTTGGTGTTTCACTTTGGTTAGTTAGAAGTCAGATAACCGTTGATGATACTGCTTATATGAAAGCTATGATTCCTCATCATTCCATTGCGATTTTAACGAGCGAACGCGCAAATATATCTGACCCTAGAGTTCGAGAGCTCGCTGATGGTATAATTAAAACACAGAAAGAAGAAATCCGATTAATGAATAATTTAATTGACGATTTAGAAAATCAAGATGATGAAGATCAAAACGCTGCACAAAAAGAAGAAGAGAATTTAGAAGCAGCTAAATAATATTAGAGAGCAGGACAGCTAATGGATGGAAAGAAAAGAGCAAATATTAAAATAGGTGCTTTAGTCGATATTGTATTAAAGAAAGATCAGAGATCGGGCACACTAACTAGGGGGCATGTGAAAAGAATCCTGACAAATAGTCCACAACACCCGCATGGCATAAAAGTAATGCTGGAAGAACAAGACCAAGTAGGAAGAGTACAAGAGATTATTCAATAAAAACTCTTACTGAATGAGGAGGATCGGTTTTTGACCGATCCTTCATCATAGTAAGAGTTTTTTTAGTCTTCAATTGTATCGGCTGTATCTTCAGTTCTGCCTAAAACAAAAGTCAAAGCAAAACACAGGACACCAAGTAAAATTGTTAATAAATAATACCAGATTGATCTACCAGATTGTAAATCAGCAATCGCACTCGTATTAGTTAAAATAGCGATGGGTGAAGCTACTACTAAACCTAAAATACTTGCGTATGTATAAGTTGGTTTAGTCTGGAAAAAGTAATCAATGACTTTACTGATGAGAATAATACCTACTAACATTCCAATAGCATAAGCAGCTAATAAAGTACCAAAAGGAAGTAAAGTATCCAAATCAAAATTGGATAATGCAGCATTAAATTGATTAATCGTATAAATAACAGCGTAGTAGAATCCTAAAATCAGCATCAATAATGAACCACTTACCCCGGGAACAACCATCGCTGCGGCAGAAGCAACACCTACCAGAAACAACGCCAGTACATTTTCAAAACTAAGTGAAATCGACTCAGCACCGTTTCCTACAGTATCTGCAAAAGACATCCAAGCTACGATACCGAAGAAGATTAAGAAGAAAAGTACGTGCAGAAAATTAAACGATTGGTTTTCTTGTAATTTGCTTTTCTGGAAAGAATTCCAGAGAATTGGTAATCCACCAAGTATTAATCCAATAAACGCGACAGCAGTTGCTAGTGTATATTGATCAAGTAATACTTCAATAAAATATGAAAAACCAGCAATACCGATTAAAGCACCGATAGCTAATGGTCCTAAAACCTTAGAACTTTTTTTAAATTCACTTTTGACATGAGTTACAGCATGTATAATATCATCATATATCCCAAATGAAACAGCCATTGTTCCCCCAGAAACTCCAGGTATCACGTTAGTGATTCCAATGATCATTCCTTTAACTATCATCCATAGGTACTGCATAAAGATCTCCTTTAAATATATTTTAATTTTTACTTTCCCTATTTTATCACAATAAAATGAAAAGAGTCTAAAAAAATATAAAAACTATTTTATGAAATCATATAAACCGAAGAGCAGATTGTGTGTCTCTATTAATTAATAAAACTAATAACCGATAGATTTATTAATAGTTATAAATAGACCAGTAGCTGGCATAATTATATTCTAAGTTGCCTTATGTGTACTTTTACCCATTTTGAAAATTATGGTATGATTAATTAGTTAAAACAATTCTCCAATTAGGAATGAAGCACCTTTATTTAGATACAATTATATTATATATTTTGAATTTGAGGTGGAATATACATTGGTTTTGATAGGTATGGAACTGACGATTCTGATTTTTGATTCTTATTCTCTAAAAGATAAGAGAAGTGTCATTAAAAGTATTCTTCATAAGGTGAAAAATCAGTATAATGTAAGTGTAGCAGAAGTAGCTGATATGGATACTTGGAATAAAGCGGTTCTTGGAGTTGGCATAGTAGGTAATAACGGAGTACTTTGTGAAAAAGTATTGCAGAAGGTTATACAGTTTATTGAAAGCAATTATGAAGTAGAAGTCACTGAAATAGAGTGGTATAAATATTAAAAGGACAAAAGAGGATGAAAAAATTGGAATCACAGGTAAGTTTTCCTATAATAAAAAAAGTAATCTCGACCTCACTGGAAGAAAATTTAGAAAATTGTACAAAAAAACAATTAATAGAAATTTCAGAAAATCTAAATTTATCTATAAGAAAAAGCTGGAAAAAAGAACACTTAGTTCAGGAATTATTTGAAAGTATATATATTCAATTTCAACAGTTCTACAAACCTGTTGTAGTAGAGTTGCTGGAAAAATTTGGAGATCAGATGGAACAGGCAATTGGATTTCAGGATTTAAAACAGCTTGAAATTATTGCGCCATTGATCAATAAAGGTTTTTTTTATGTATATCTACAAAAAGATCTTTATGTATTAGTGATTCCCGATGAAATCTGGCAAGGAAAAGAAGATAGTGATGTTGAAATGCAGGAAGTAAATATCAAACTTAACGGCAATAGAGAAACTAATCAAATACTTAGCCCCCCTAAAGATGAAAATAATTCTAGTAACTATAATTTACTAAAGCAATGGAAAGAAACAGCGGTAAGAATATATGGACACGCTTCTTCAAAACATTTAGCTGAAATTTGGAACCGATACAGTGTCAATAAATTGACGACTGCTGAAATAGACGAGATCTTAAAGAGTTGAAGTTAGGAAATTTGTTTAAGAAAGTAGGGTAAAAAATGATAAAAATAGTTATTGATTCAGGAATCGATCAAAATGATTTTATGAAAAAAGAATATGAATATGAATTTTTGCCATTAAGTGTCATTATCAAGGATAAAGATTACTTAGACCAAAAAGAAATATCTTTAAAACAGGTGCATGAATATATGAAGCAAGGTATTCTTCCTAAAACTTCACAAATTTCTCCTCAGTCGCTTTTAGATATACTGAATGATTGTCGAAGTAGAAATGAAGATGTGATTTATATTTCTATTTATAGTCAGATTTCTGGTACTTTTCAAGTTGCGCATTCTCTAATCAGTGAATACAAAACCAATCATCCAGAGATGAAGGTGGAGGTGATAGATTCATTAGGCGGTGCAGGTGGAGGAGCATTACTGGCCATTCAGGCACTGGAAATGGTGAAAAATGGATTATCATTTGAAACGATTGTCGAACAGACTAGGAAAAATGCGAAACATATTAAATATAATTTTACTCTAAATAATTTGAACTGGCTGGTAAAAGGTGGGAGAGTCTCCAAAGTAGCAGGTGCTGCGGGGACCGCACTTAATATCAAGCCATATCTGACAGTAGATCACACAGGTATAATCGTCAAGAAGCTTGTCCGCGGGCAAGAACGCATCTATAAAAAAATCATCAAAGATGTTACTGATGGTGTTGGGACATTCGATGATCAACTTATTACGATCAGTCATGTAAATGATTTAGAATCAGCACAAAAACTGGAAAATATGGTAAAAACTGCTTTACCTAGGGTAACAACTCAAATTTTAGACTTAGGAGCCGTCTTAGCAGCTCATTTGGGTATTGGAGGAATAGGCGTCTTTTATTTTGATGAAAAACCAGAGCATTACATGTATATAAACAAAAATTAGATAGTTACTTTTTGAATACAAGTTTTGTAGGCTAGCCAGCGTGTTATCAGTTGGCTAGCTTTATTTAATGCGTATTGTTTGTATAGATAGGACTCTCTCTATACTAAATAAGTAGTTAAATACAAAAAAAGGAGAGATTTTATATGGATAACGTAGGAAATTCAGTTCAAAATGGATTTAATTCATTTGTGGATTACTTGCCGCAGTTATTATTAGGTATTGTTCTTATTATAGTTGCATGGATAGTTGCGACATTAGTAGGCAAGGCAGTTTCAAAAGGATTAAAAGCAATTGGAATTGGTAAATATTTTCAAAAATGGGGCGCTACGAAAACCGAAGAGCAGTCGCATGCTCTGATTGATACATTAAGTAAAGTAGCTTATTATCTGGTTTGGGTATTGTTTTTACCAGGTATCTTCTCTACATTTGGATTAGATTCTATCGGTCAACCGATTATGAACATGATCGATACAGTGCTGGTATTTATTCCAAATATCATTGCAGCTGGAATTGTTCTTATATTAGGATTATTCGCAGCTAAACTTGTCAAAAATCTAGTGTATAATGTTGCTGTAGCAGCGAATATAGATAAACACTTAGCTAAATTGACAGGTGGAGATACAAATGATGCAGAAGTTAAAAAGAACAAAGGGACATTAGCATCTGTGTTAGCAAACATTGTATATTTCTTAATTGTTATTCCAATTATTTTGGTAGCACTTGAAGTATTGAATATTAATTCAATTGCTGAACCAATCAGCTCAGTATTGAATACGATATTATCAGCGATTCCAAATATTTTAGTAGCAGTTGTATTGTTAATTGTAGGATTTGCGATTGCTAAGTTTGCTGGAATGATTTTAACTGATCTACTGAAAAGTGCAGGATTGAATAAGTATTCTTCTTACTTGAAAAAATCAAGTAACATGAACTTGGATTTAGCTAAAATTGCTGGACAGACAGTTGCAGTATTGATTGGATTATTCTTCCTGGTAGAAGCTTTAAATGCATTAAATCTTGAAATGCTAAATTCTATTCTAAGCGTAGTGATTGGATATCTTCCAAATGTGCTGTTTGCTGCGATTATTATTGGATTAGGATTTGTTGGCGGTCAAATGTTGTCATCAGCTATTAAAAATACAACAGGTAGTATGTTAGCTGGAATGCTGATCAAATATATCCTGATTGTATTTTCAATCTTTATGGCATTAGATCAACTAAACTTTGCTTCAGCTATCGTTCAAGCAGCATTCATTTGTATTATAGGTGGATTAGCTGTTGCCTTTGCCTTATCATTTGGTCTTGGTGGACGTGAATTTGCTAAGAAACAATTATCACGTTTAGATAATAAGATTGATGAAGAAGCAAATAAATCAAATACAAAAGACATTCAATAATAAGAATAATTAGCTTCGTGAATGATCAGTTTAAATAAATAACCCTTCCTTATGATTTTACAAGGAAGGGTTATTTTAATTGTATTGATACTTACCAGCTTAACATTCCAAATACGAGAATAATTAAAATAGCTATTGGCGCAACAAACTTGGCAAAGAACAAAAATGCTGGAGCCCAGGCAACACCTTTAAGATCAGTGTGTTCTAATAGTTCATCAGATTTCCAAGACCAGGTACCATAGATTGCAACAATTAATCCACCAAGCGGGAGTAAGAGACTGCCTGAGAATTTATCCATAAAGTCCAGGAAGGGATCTCCAAATACTTCAATTGAAACTGCCCCCTGACTCAGAGAAGACGGAACTCCAACTAAGAAAATTATGAACCCGATGCCAAGGGTTGCTAATTTACGTGATACTCCAAGCCGGCGTATTAAATAAGCAACAACCACTTCTAACAGTGAAATTCCTGAAGAAAGAGCAGCTAATGCTAATAGAATAAAGAATGCTACCCCAACGACTAGACCTATACCGCTGATTCCTTCAAAAATAGTCGGTAATACAATGAATACCAGCCCTGCTCCTTGAGTAGGGTCTAAATCAAACGCGAATAAAGCAGGGAAAACAACTAGTCCAGCAATAATAGCAAATAATGTATCAAGAATGATTATATAAGCGGCTGAAGAGGTAAGTTTTTCATTAGGACTCAAATAACTACCATACGTCAACATGATACCCATTCCAAGGCTTAATGTGAAGAATGCTTGACCAACTGCTGCAAAATAAACACTAGGATCAGTGAAAGCAGACCAGTCAGGATGAAACATAAAGGTTAACGCTTCACCAGCACCACCTAAAGTTAAGCTATATCCAGCTAAAACAATCAATAGAATACTTAAAATCGGCATCATCCATTTTGAGGAAGTTTCAATACCCTTTTGGACTCCTAACATGACAATTGCAACAGTAATACCCATAAATAGGAATTGCCATCCAATAGGTTCAAAAGTAGAACCGACAAATTCTGTAAAGTAGGTCTCTGTATTGCCAGAAACACCTCCGGTTAGATAGGAAAAGATATATTTCAATGACCATCCACCAATGACTCCGTAGAATGAAAGAATAATAAAAGCAGCAAGTACGCCCATACCACCGGCGATTACCCAGAAAGATTTAGGTGCAAGTTTTTTAAAGGCATCAATAGCATCTGTCTGTGCCCTTCTGCCAATTGCAAACTCAATCATCATAACGGGAAAGCCAATTAAAATAACACTGAGTAAGTAAATAATCAGAAAAGTAGAACCGCCTCCTTCTCCCATAGCGTAAGAAAACCGCCAAATATTACCAAGACCTACCGCTGATCCCATAGCGGCTAAAATAAACCCCCAGCGAGATCCCCAGTGTTCCCGTTCTTTATTCATATAAAAACTCCTTTATCAAAATTTAATCAGCTTTACAAAAGTGCGATCTTAATAGTTATAAGTAATATTATAAAATAATTGCAAGCAAACTGACTTCTAATCAGTCTACGTTAAAATATGAGAGATATCAATCTAGTAATCTAAAAATTTAATAACTATTTATAATTTTAAGGTGTATGCGTTTTAATTGACCTGTTAACCTCTTAAACTTTACAAAAATTAAGCTTCTATCTTTAGATACTCATTTATAAAATTTGAAAATAATAACTAATACCATGATAGTAAATAACTACTTTAACTACTCAATGAAATAGAACGAAATTAAGATAAACGGTATTGAAATATCAAAACGATGTATAGCCCGATAGATTGTAAATTTTAGAGCAAATCATTATGTAGATGAACTATAAAATAAATCCGGTATGAGATTAGTGTGGTAAAAGTAATAGATTAAGGTATTGAAAAGACTGAAATTATTATATAAATATTGTAATTTCAACAATTTAGTGACGGTTAGAGAATATTATATATAAAGTCGAAAAAAAGACACAGACTTTTTGAAATGAGTAAGGTATAATTTCATTATCGTAAAAGCATTAAGTATTCTATATATTAAATATATACAAAATCATAAGGGTATACGAAGCATAAGATGGGAATGAAGGTATGCAGATTAAACACAAAAAGTTTATCTATGTTATTGAAACAGAGACTGAGTCAAAAGAATTGTGTATCGAGGAAGATGAAGTCATCGAGAATGCTGATGGGGAAATTGACATTCCTTTAGATTCAGTACTCAGCAAACATAAAATGAAACTTGAAGATTTATTTGAAATGAAAGTTGCAACAGTTTCATTAGTTGAACAGGAATGTTCAGACCGGAAATTAATCAGAAGCATTTCTTTTAAAAACTTAAGGTTAAATAAATAGTGATTGGCTTAAGCTATAGTGAATGTCTTGCAAAAGACACTTACTGTAGCTTTTTACTATGATTCTTTTACAAAAGTAGCGGAAAAATTCAACTCAGCAAAGATATTACGTATACATAAAAGTTTAAAAGTTCAAAGAAATAGAGGCCATCATATTTGAGATGATGGCCTCTATTTCTTATTCTGAGTCCTTATAATCTTTTTTCTCTCTTTCTAACTGATCTACTTTATCTACATTAAACGCTTCAAAATCTTCTGGTTTTGTTTTCTCTTCATCTGGCTTGAGTTGTTCCTGATCAAGATTTTCTGGATCCTGTTTCTTGATAGCGTCCGGGTCAACTATTGGATGAGAACCATTAGGAATCGGATCATTTAAGTGTGGCATTTGAAACACTCCTTTCTGCCTATCCATAGTTTACTATTTTATTAGAACATTTCAAAATTAAACCGCTTACTATAAGCTTTTGTGGTACAATAATTTAAACATCAACATTTAAAAAATATGTAGAAATGCTACCGATGTGTCTATTTTATCTAATGTTATTAGATATGGTAAACTATTGGTAGCATAGGAGGAAAGAAAGATGGTATGGTTTTTAGTCATTATTTTACTGGTTGTGGGTTTACTAGTTTATCTCTATCTTCAGAACTATTATTTGGAAGTAGATGATTATACAGTAACGATTCCTAAGTTACATAAAAATATAAAGGGTAAAAAGATTCTTCAATTATCTGATACGCATCTTAAACCTCGATATAATAAAGGATACATTGAAAATGTTATTCAGAAGGTTAAAGATATTAATCCGGATTTAATCGTCATAACGGGAGATTTAGTACAAGGAGGGTTACCCGATCTGGCTGATGTACCGATTCGGAAATTATGTGACGGCTTAAGCGCTACCGCCCCGACATACATGGTGACAGGAAACCATGATATTCAGACAGCTAAGTTTGAAGACTTAACTTATGTACTAAGTACTACTAAAGTTAAATTGCTGCTTGATGAAGCAGAGTGGGTAACTTTTAAAGAAGACGAAGGTGGGATTGTCTTGATGGGATTAGCCGAACGACCTGCCGAAGAAGATAGCCCAAAGCCTAGGTTAAAATATATAGAATTAACTTCTGAAATGAGCAATCAGCCGAAAATTTTACTCGCTCATCGCCCCGAGCATTTTAAAGAATATCTGGATGATAAAACAAAGGCTCCGGATTTGATTTTATCTGGACATACTCATGCAGGACAAATGCGGATTCCCTTTATTGGTGGTGCAATCGCTCCGGGACAAGGGGTATTTCCAAAATATGACTACGGCATATTTTCAGATGAAGAAGATCAGTCAAAAAGAATGATTATTACCAGAGGAATTGGTAATTCAAGCTTTCCATTTAGAATCAATAATAGACCGGAATTAGTAGTGATTACATTAAATTAATAGAAAAGAGATGATAGGAATGACAAAATTACAATTAGGCGTTATCGGAACAAGCAATATAAGCGAAGTATTTGTTGAAGCCGCTCTGGAAACAGAGCAGTACGAATTAAGAGCTGTATACTCAAGAACATTAAGTAAAGCAGAGTCTTTTGGAGAGCCATACCATTCAAAAGAAGCAATCGATAATTTTTCTGCATTTATTAGTCATAAAGATCTTGATGTAATTTATATAGCATCTCCGAATAGTTTACATTACGAACAAACCATTCAAGCATTAGAAAATGGAAAACATGTTATTGTGGAAAAGCCAGCATTTACTAATCCAGATCAATGGGAAGAAGCCAGCAAAACAGCTGAAAAAAATGGCCTAGTGCTTGTGGAAGCTGCTAGACACATTCATGAAGATAATTTTAAAAAGGTTAAAGAAGAAATCAGTAATTTAAATGAAATTCAAGGTGCTACTTTGACATATATGAAATATTCTTCTAGATATGATCTTGTTCTTAAAGGAGAAGAGCCAAACATCTTCTCTCCTAGATTTGCTGGAGGAGCTTTAATGGACCTGGGGATCTATACGCTTTATGCAGCTGTGAGCTGGTTTGGAGAGCCTGAAGAAGCGCATTATTTTGCACAAAAAGTTCGCACAGGAGTAGATGGAAAAGGAACTGCAATTCTTCGTTATAAAGACTTTGATGTAACCTTGTTATTTGGGAAAACTGCCACTTCTACCCTACCTACTGAAGTATATAGTTTAGAGAAGACATTACGTTTGAACGCAGTAGTAGGAATTGAGAAATTAGAAGAAATCAATGCCAAAAATTCAACAGTTAAAGAAGTGGAAATTCATCCAGCAGCAGAAAATACTTTGTATGAGGAAGCTAAAGTATTCGCCGGAGTAATCAATCATATAGAAGAACCTGAAGCAAAAGAAAAATTGTCAGAATGGACTACTCTTGCTAAAGCAGTGAACCGTACACTCTATAAATTAAGAAAAAGCGCTGATCTTTCTTTCAATGATGGACATTAATACGTAGATTAGAAGAAAAGGACAAGTGGATCATTAAAATAAAAGGGGAGATGAGTGATGTCAAATACACATATACTGTTAGTTTGTGCCACTGGTATGAGTACGAATATGCTGGTATCAAAGATGAGAAAAGCAGCAAAGAATCATAATCTAGAAGTAACAATTACAGCAGTTTCTGCTAATGAAGCAGACGCTCGATTAATTTCTCAAGAAATAGATATACTGCTTTTAGGTCCGCAGGTTCGCTACATGAAATCAAAATTCCTTAAAAAAGTGAAAGAAAAGAAAATTGAAGTACACGTCATTGAAACAAAAGACTATGGTATGATGAATGCAGAAAAGATATTATTGGAAGCTTTAAACTTGAGAGAAATAAAGAATGACTAATATGTATAAGCGAAGAACCTTCACGGTTTAACTTTAAACCGGAAAGGTTCTTTTTTACATTACAGAAAATTGAACTTATGTATATTATAACTAGTTTTAAAAAGGACAAATTTAACTATTTAAAAAAAGTTTAAGATAAAAGCTTGTATTTAGATTTAATATTGTGTATAGTAAATTTTGTTAAGATATTTATTTTCTTTTTGCTTTTATGAAAGCATTTAGAGACATTACATATTACATAGAAAAGGAGGAACTGCATCATGAAAAATTTAATAATCGCTCAAGTGCAGTCAAGTCTAATGTTATTATATGTTAATATTTTACGACCCAATACCTCCTTTTTCAAAATAGAATGGTAGATTAGTTTTTTGTAGTAACAATTGTCAGTGTGCAATTGTAGGAACTCAAAAAACACACATAGTTACCACGGTCTATTTCTCTTTAAGAGGGTAGCCCGTGGCTTTTTTATGTGTAAAAAACGCTTTCTTAAATAAAATACCTTTAAAAAATTTATAAGCGTTTCAAAAAAAGGTATAAAAATCATGAGAGTGAACTACTTTTCATTATTGAAAAAGAAAAGAAAGGATAAATTCATGTTTGATGTTATAAAAAAATTAAAGTTTTTCTTTAAAGAAAATGCATTACAATATACTTTTTCATTCATAGCACTGGGCTTAGGCAATCTTTGTGCAGTACTTATCCCATATATTGTAGGGATGATCATAGATGATATTGTAAATGGAATTATGAATACCCAAAGACTACAAATGTATAGTATTGTTTTTATAGCCCTTATTATTTTAACGTATCTATTGGATTTCTCATGGGTATTTGGCTTGTTTTCAGGTGCCTATAAGCTTCAGAAACAAATGCGCAGTAAAATGATGCGCCATTTGCTGCGAATGCGAGCTCCTTATTTTGAAAGATTTAGAACAGGAGATTTAATGGCTCGCGGAACGCAGGATATTCGCACACTAGCCGATACTGCAGGTTACGGGATGGAAGTCTTGATGACCTCTACTGTTTATCTTGGTGTACTAGTGACTATGATGGGAATCACTGTGAGCTGGGCGCTAACTGCTGCGACAATTTTACCATTAGTTCCAATGATCTATGTGTTTAGAAAAAAAGGCGCTGAGATAGATGAACGTTATGAGACAGCACAAAAATCATTTTCGAAAGTGAATGAAGACGTCCTCGAAATGGTAGATGGTACTAGAGTCATAAGAGCATACGTTAAAGAAGAAGATTTTATTAAAAAATTCAAAAAACAAACTGAAGATCTTTACAACAAAAATAATCTTGTTGCTAAAACCGGAGCAGTATTCGGGCCGACTGTCAAAATATTTGAAGGACTTAGTGTAGTTGTTGCACTTAGTTACGGTAGTTTCCTAGTTGCTTCAGGAACTTTAACGGTGGGCAATATGATTGCTTTTCAGTTATATCTGGGAATGACAATATGGCCGATCATTGCTGTTTCTGAGCTGATATTGATTCTTAGACAAGGTAGTGCATCAATGCGTCGTGTCGAAGAAATCATGGATGCTACTGATGGGCTTGTACTTGATGGGCAAGAAGACATTACTGAAGTGAAGGACATTCAGTTCAATCAATTCAACTTTCGATATGGATCCAGCGAATCCGTTAATCTAGAAAACCTGGATCTGGATTTAGAGAAAGGAAAATTATTGGGAATTGTTGGTAAAACAGGTTCCGGTAAAACAACACTTATAAGGCAGCTGCTGAATCAATATCCAATTGGTACAGGATCCTTTGATATGGGAGAGTTTGCTTACCAGCAGTATCAGGACCCGGCGCTTAGAAGGATGATCGGATATGTACCTCAAGATCATGTGTTATTTAGTCGAAGTGTGAGAGAAAATATTGCATTTGGTAAAAAAGAAGCTACTGATGAAGAAATTATGGCCAGTATTCGAAATGCATCCTTTGAAGATGATCTGAAAAAAATGGAACGCGGATTGGATACATTGATTGGTGAGAAAGGAATGTCGATTTCTGGTGGACAGAAACAGAGAATCTCTATCGCTCGTGCTCTGATTAAAGATCCGCAGATATTAATCTTAGATGATTCACTGTCAGCAGTAGATGCAAAAACGGAACAAAATATTATCGAAAACATCCAGAAAGTTCGAAAAAACAAAACCTCAATTATCACTACGCATAGACTCTCGGCAGTCAAGCAAGCCGACGAGATTATTGTAATGGATAACGGGAAAATCTTAGAACGTGGAACGCATGATGAATTAATCAGACAAAAAGGCTGGTATTATGAACAGTTTCTACGTCAAGAAATTAAATCAAATGAAACAGATGTAAAAGGAGAGGTGAAATAATGAGAACTGTTAAAAGACTCCTCTCATATATGAAATACTTCAAGTGGCAGTTTGGTATCGGGATTGCCTTATTATTATTTTCAACTGTGACTGATTTAGGTGCACCAATCATTGCACAGAGAATCATTGATGATGTAATAACACCAGCTGCTGCTAATGGAGTAGCTTTTGGAGATACATTAATGCAATTGATTGTTATTTATGCTGTGCTTATGCTATCAACCGCAGTCTTTCGTTATCTTAGTCAAATTATCAGAATGAAAGCTGCCAATGGTTCAGTTAAAATCATACGGGACCAAGTATATGAAAAAGTTCAAAAGCTACCTGTGGAGTATTTTGACAACTTACCTGCAGGAAAGGTTGTTGCTAGAATTACAAATGATACTGAATCCTTGCGGCAGCAATTCTATGTTAATGCAATTGGCCAGATACTCATGAATGTTATGTATGTAATAGGTACATTTATAGCAATCATGCTGTTTAATCAAATTTTAGGATTGATTCTCTTAGTGCTGATTCCGATTATGTATTTCTGGAGCAAATTTTATACAAAATTTGCCGGTGTGTATAATCGCAGAGAACGAGATCTGAATTCCGATATCAATGCAAAATTCAATGAATCGATTCAGGGGATGTCGATCATTCAAGCTTTCGAACAAGAAGAAAAAATGGATGAAGAATTCTCTAAAATCAATGATGAATGGTACGATGTGATGAAGAAATACGTCATCTTGGATGCCAGTTCGCAATTTACAGTTGCAGACTTTTTAAGAAGAATTACCTTATTGATCTTGATGGTCTACTTTAGTACACAATATATTAATGGAACATTGGGAATATCTGTTGGGATGCTTTATCTGTTCAGTGATTACATTACTCGACTTTATGAGCCAATCAAAGGAACTATTCAGCAAATGACATTCGTACAGCAAGCCATTGCAGCTGGAGACAGAGTTTTTGAACTGATGGATCAAGCATCAGAGGAAAACGCAACAGAAAAATTGACCGTTACAAATGGCCGAGTTAAATTTTCAAATGTAGGATTTGGATATACAGAAGAAAAGAAAGTGCTAAAGCAGATTCACTTTACAGCTGAACCTGGGCAAACAGTTGCTTTAGTGGGTCATACTGGTTCAGGTAAGAGTTCAATTATGAATTTACTATTCCGTTTCTATGATCCTCAGGAAGGAATCATCGAGATCGATGGTCAAAACACAAAACTTTACTCTAGGCAATCTGTCCGCGAACAGATGGGAATCGTTTTACAAGATCCATTTTTATTCACAGGAACGATACTATCAAATATTACATTGGATAATCCGAACATTTCTAGAGAAACAGCTCTGAAAGCATTAAGAGATGTCGGTGGAGAAGATATGTTGAGCAAATTCGAAAAGGGATTAGATGAACCGGTAGTAGAAAAAGGAAGTACTTTAAGTTCCGGCCAACGTCAATTAATTTCATTTGCTAGAGCTTTAGCTTTCAATCCAAAAATCCTTATTTTAGATGAAGCAACTAGTTCGATCGACACGGAAACAGAAGATATTATTCAACATGCAATGGATGTTTTAAAAGAAGGAAGAACCACTTTTATTATCGCGCATCGCTTGTCGACGATCCAACATGCTAACCAGATCCTCGTATTAGACCAAGGAGAAATTGTCGAAGAAGGAGATCATATGACGCTGCTTGCTCATGACGGAGCTTATGCCGAAATGTATCAAATGCAGAAAAAAGGACAGAAAATGGGAGCATAATAAAGGGGCTTATAAGCAGTTAATTGCTTATAAGCCCTTTAAAATATTTGATAGAAAAAAGATCATTAACGACTCTAGAGGGAATCGAACCCACGACCTAGTGCTTAGGAGGCACTTGCTCTATCCTACTGAGCTATAGAGTCAGGATAAATTCAAAAAATTTATTTTAAGAATACTTCTTATAACTATATTACTAAATGAATCGGTTAATTTAAACTTTTTTTTAAAATAAGGTCAGTTTGTTCATCACTCCCCAAGAAAAAGGAATGTGAACCTGATTGTTTAAATCCCATTTTATTATAAAAATGCAGTGCTTGTAAATTTTCTTCCCATACTCCAAGCCAGATAGAATCAAGATGCATATCATGAGCTCTTTCAGAAGCTTTTTGAATCAGCTTTTTACCTAACCCCATTCTTTTAAATGGGTTTCTTATATATATTCTCTCAATTTCTAAACTATTGATATGAGTATGTTCCGTTTGAGCAGTATCTCGATTAATCTTCAAGTATCCAGCTATAACGGAATCCTGTGAAATAAAGTAAAACTCAGAATGAGGATGACTGAGCTCTTTTGTTAATTGTTCTAAAGTATAGTGGTTATTGATATACTCCTTCATATGAGTAGGATCGTTTGCTTCTGCAAATGTATCGGTAAAAGTTTCAATACTAATATCTTTTAAGATCTGCACTTGTTCAATACTGATTTGTTCTAGTCTAAACATAGCTCTAGTCACCTTTCTGTTGAAATGAAATTTATCCAAAACACATTTTAGAGTTTAGCAACTCTATAATTATAACAGAAATTATGCTCTAATTGGCAAAATATTTAGCTGGTAATTGAACTATGGAAAAGTAAGCCCAGTTGATTTATAATAAATATACAAAAAATATGGAGTGAATAAGATGAAAGTATCAACAAAATGGCAAGGTGATTTTGCGTTTACGATGGATAACGGCCAAGGCCATATACTACCGATGGACGCCGGTAAAGCAGCAGGTGGAAAAGGGTCTGGAGTTTCTCCGATGGAAGCTTTATTAGGCAGTTTAGCAGGTTGTATGGGAATCGACATATTTATGATTCTAAAGCCTTATCAGGAAAAGATTGAACGTATTGAACTAGAAACAGACGGAGAACGTAATGAAGAGCCACCGAAATACTTTAAGAAAATACAAGTAACGGTAAATGTTGATGGCGACGTACCGGCAAGCCGAATCTTTCGCGCTGTAAACTTAAGTAACGACAAATATTGTTCCGTGGCTAATTCATTAAAAGCAGAATTGTCTTATAAAGTAGTCTTGAATGGAGAAGAAGTAAGCCAAGCGTAATGGATTATGACTTTTAAGTAAGACGGGTAATCTTTTAGTGCCTTTAACTAAATTGAAAGAATGGAGATAGCATTTTTGCTTATCCATTCTTTTTTTTACAAAAAAATGGTTGCGCTATCAAATTGAAATAATTAAACTAGACAAATAAAATAAAAAAATTTCTGGAGGAGAATTATGGCAACTTTTACAGGTACGATGCAATCCAAAGAGTTAATGAGGAAAGTTTCTTTTACAGCAATTATTCCTTCGAGCACAAAATCTATTTATGACCCACGGACTGAAAAATCAATAAATAAAAGTCCCTTTAAAACACTTTATTTACTTCATGGCTGGGATGGGAATCATGAAGATTGGGTACAAAATACACGTATAGTAGAATTAGCAACTAAGTTAGGTGTGGCAGTTATTATGCCTTCTGGAGAAAATAGTTTTTACGTTGATCATAGTAACGGAGATTACTATGGGCGATTTATTGGACAAGAATTAGTAAATGAAACCAGACATTTGTTCAATCTCTCTACAAAAAGAGAGGATACTTGGATAGCTAGTTTATCAATGGGAGGGTATGGAGCTTTAAGAAATGGATTATCTTACAGTGAGACTTTTTCAAAAATAGCTGCATTTTCAAGCAGAATTTTAACGAAAAATGATCCTAATCATGATTTGTCTATAGATGATCGTATGAATGCGCATCTCCAATATATTATTGGCAGTAAATCCTACAAGGACTTAAGTTTGGATATGGATATCTATGAACTAGTTTTGCAAAGCAGTATACCGGAATTATTTATTGCTTGCGGTACAGAAGATTTTATTTATGAGGATAGTTTACAATTCCATAAATTTTTAAAAGATAACCAAATCAATCATATTTACAGAGCATCACCCGGAGAACATAAATGGAATTTTTGGGATCGAACTATTGAAGAAGCGATTGAGTGGATGGTGCAATAAGTTAAAGAATAGATGGACTGATTATAGAGATTAAAATCTATTTATTAGAGAACACTCATAAAAAAAGAAAAGGCTTGCAAAAAATATTTTTGTTTTATATAATTCATTTATCGAAACGTTTCGAAAGGAAGTGCATAGTGTTATGACAACGATTGACGCAACATTCTTTTCAGATAAACTTTCTAGGAAAGTCAGTTATTCTGCTATTATTCCTGAAAAAAGCAGGAAGGAAAAGTCGTTAAGAACTTTATACTTGCTGCATGGATACAGCGGAGATCGTAAGGATTGGTTTTATGCAGGGAATATAGAACAATTAGCGGAAGAATATAATATAGCTGTAATTATTCCATCTGGTGAAAATAGTTATTATGTCGATCATCCGAGTGGTGCGGAATATGGTAGATTCATCGGAGAAGAATTAGTAGAGGAAACAAGAAGTCTTTTTCCTTTATCTACTGATCAAAAAGATACGTGGATCGCAGGATTATCAATGGGTGGATATGGTGCTTTAAGAAATGGATTGTATTATAATAAAACATTTGGGAAAATTGCAGCATTATCTAGCAGAATTTTGCGGAAAGATTTTAAAAATGATCAGCATACTTATCCAGATAGAATTATGAAAGTGCTAATTGGCTCTAATGATGTGAATGATATGCCCGACGCAATGGACCTGTATCAGCTGGTTGCTGAAAACAAAATTCAGCCAGCCCTTTATATGGCTTGCGGAACGAGTGATTTTCTTTATCAGGATAATCTGGAATTTCATCATTACTTGAAAGACCAAAAAGTAGAACATCAATACATTGAAAACGAAGGAGACCATAACTGGGGATTTTGGAACCAGCAAATTATTCCAGCTCTTGAATGGTTAACTTCGTAACATATTTTTACTCATTGTTAAATGTGAAAAGTTGCAGAATATTTTTTTAAGTATTTATCGAAACGTTTCGAACGGAATTTTCAGTTTTTTATTGCAGAAAGACTCAAATATTAGGAGGAATTGATCATGGTTAAAATGAATAAATTATTATTAGGAACAACTTCTTTACTATCTTTAAGCTTATTAGCAGCTTGTGGTAATGGAGATGAAGAAAGCGCTTCTGAAGAATCATCAGATACTTTATCCGTTTGGATGATGGGAGACGGAAACGAAACAGTACAACCGATTTTTGATGCATATACTGAAGAAACAGGAATAGAAGTAGATTTGCAGAGTATCCCTTGGTCTGCTGCCCATGACCGTCTTTTAACTGCCGTAGCTTCTGGTGAGGGTCCCGATGTTGTACAGATGGGTTCAACATATATGGCTGAATTTACTGATGCAGGTGCATTGCTGGACATCAGCGATTATATTGAATCAAACGATGCACTTTCTCCGGACAACTTTTTTGAAGGAAATGTCGCAACGACAATGTTTGACGATAGTTATTACGGTGTTCCTTGGTATACAGAAACACGTGCCCTATACTACAGAACAGATTTGCTGGAAGAAGTCGGCTATCCTGAAGGACCAAGTAATTGGGACGAATTGTATGACGCAGCAGTGAAATTATCTGAGCGTGGAGATAATATGTACGGATTTGATATCAATCTTCAAGAGCAGACTTTCGGACCTATGTTTGCTAAACAGAACGGATCGGAATTGATTGATGAAGATGGAAATGCAGTATTGAATGAACCAGAATTTGTTGAAGCAATCGAATACTTGCACAGTTTTGTTGAAGCAGGAGCAACAGCAAATCAAGATTTAGGAATTGAAATGTCACAAAGTTTTGGTGGAGATGGAATCGTACCGATGTTCATCAGTGGTCCATGGTCAATTACAGCAATTGAAGATCAGACAACAGATATCGAAGGTAAATGGGATATTCGTACTTTACCTGAAGGACCAGTGAGCAATGTATCAAACACGGGCGGAGCTAACCTTGCTGTCTGGAGTAGTTCAGATCATCCTGATGAAGCAATGGACTTGATTGAACACATGGTAAGTGTGGATAGCTTAATGACATATTATGATACAACAAGTTCATTACCGGCATTAGTAGAAGCATGGGAAGAAGAGCCGTTCCAAGATGAAAAAATTGCCGTATTTGGAGAACAGCTTGAAAATTCAGAACACATGCCTTTGATTGAAGGATGGGATAGAATGTCTCAAGCCTATCTATCAAGCTTTGAAGAAATTATGGTTGGTGGAGCAGATATTCAAGAAACACTAGATAACTTGAATCAAGAAGTTCAAACAATCATAGAATAGTAAAAGTTCATATATTCAGAGAATCGAATAGATTTTTATTCATTCTCTGAATTTTGATTTTAGAGAGGATGTTTTACATGAAAAGCAAAAAAGCGCCATATTTTTTTATAGCACCTGCAATCATTTTATTGTTGATGTTTTCGATATTTCCGATTCTGATTGCTTTAGTAATTAGTTTTACAGATATGAGTCTAGCAGGATTAGCTGATTTTTCTCGAATTAATTTCCTTGGAATCGAGAACTACCAGAATATTTTACAAGATAGAGTGTTTTTACAGTCAATCACAAACACCTTGTTCTATGTCGTATTCGGTGTACCGCTAGTCATTCTTTTCTCATTGACTATTGCCATTCTGATTAACATGGGTCAGTCAAAATATTTTTCATTTATGAGAGTGGTTTTTTATTCTCCCTCTATTACTAATATAGTAGCGGTTGCGATTGTTTGGGCTTTCCTCTTCAATCCAAGTGAAAGCATCGGACTAATTAATCAAGTTTTAGGAACTGTCGGTATCGAACCAATTGGCTGGTTGACAAGTACAGAATTTTCTAAAATTTCATTAATTATCTTAGCAGTCTGGAGAGGAATCGGAATAAACATGCTGATTTTTTCAGCAGCATTACAGAATATTCCCCGTACGATGTACGAAGCTGCGGAACTTGATGGCGCTACTAGGTGGGAACAAATCTGGTATATCACTATTCCACAGTTAAAATTTTCAACATTCTTTGTGACGATCACCACTATTATTGGCTGGTTGCAGTTCTTCGAAGAACCTTTTGTTATGACTGACGGCGGGCCACTCAACAGTACAACTAGTGTGGCTTTGTTTATTTATCGTAATGGATTCCAAAATAACCAGTTTGGATATGCAGCTGCAGGATCGTTGCTATTATTCATAGTTATTATTTTAGCAACAATGCTTCAATTAAGATTACAACGACGAGCTGATTAAGAGGAGGGAAAACTAATGATAAATATAGATAAAAAATTAAAAATTATGATTGGGATTGTTTTGGGTCTCTGGGGATTGATTACAGTTATTCCTTTCCTGTGGATGATTCTATCAGCGTTCAAAACAAATCCAGAAATCGTATCGATCCAACCAAGTTTATTTCCACAAGAGTGGACTTTTGACAACTTCAGAGAATTATTTGAACGTTTGAATTTTGATGTGTATTTGATTAATACGGCAATCATCACAGCATTAGGCTTTATTGGTTTATTTTTAAATGCTATGGCTGGATTTGCATTCGCGCATTATAATTTCAAGTTTAAGAATTTCTTATTTCTATTAGTGCTGGCTACGATGATGATTCCAGGACAAGTAACGATGATACCAGTATATTTACTTTTAAACCAAATGGGTTTGACAAATACGTATTTAGGAATCGTACTTCCAGGACTTACTGGAGCATTCGGGATATTTTTATTCAGACAATTTTTCTCAAATATTTCAGAAGAATTTTTTGAAGCAGCAAGACTCGATGGTGCAAGTGACTTTTACGTATTTTTCAGAGTAGCGCTACCATTATCTAAACCGATTATTGCAGTCCAAGGAATTTTAACATTTATAGCAGGCTGGAATTCATTCCTATGGCCATTGATTATAGCAAATGATCAAAGTTTCTATACTTTATCAGTAGGGCTGCAATTACTGCAAGGTCAGCATGGAACCAACTATGCGCTGCAAATGGCAGGAGCTGCGTTTATGGTTATTCCGATCCTGATTATATTTATTATCTTCCAGAAATACATTTTAAGCGGATTTAATATTTCAGGTGGTAAATAGAAAAAGGGAATTAAAGGAGATTAATATGCTAACGACAGAATTAAGAGAACTTTTAAACCAAATGACAATTGAAGAAAAAGTAGGACAGACGATTCAGTTATCGGCTGATTTCTTTTCAGAAGAGACAGAAGATATTACCGGGCCAATGAATGAGATGGCAATGACAGAAGAGAAAAAGTTTCAGATTGGTTCAGTGCTGGGTGTTACGGGTGCTGAAAAAACAATTAAGTTACAAAAAGAATATATGGAAAAGCACCGACTATCTATTCCATTATTATTTATGGCAGATGTAATCCATGGCGATCACACCATTTTTCCGATTCCGCTTGGACTAGGTGCTACTTGGGATCCGGAAATGATTAAAGAAGCAGCTAGTATATCCGCGAAAGAAGCGGCTGCTCAAGGATTGCACGTGACATTTTCTCCCATGGTTGACTTAGTGAGAGATCCCAGATGGGGAAGAGTCTTAGAATCTACAGGAGAGGATAAGACTTTAAATAAACATTATGCGAGAGCTTTTGTTGAAGGGTATCAAGGTGCGGATCTTAAAGAAGATTTAACTAAATTAGCCGCTTGTGTAAAACATTTTGCTGGATATGGAGCTCCAAGAGGCGGCCGAGACTATAATTCAGTTGATTTAAACGAGAATACTTTCAGAGAACATTATCTTCCTGCCTATCAGGAAGGGATAGATGCCGGAGCCAAATTAGTGATGACAGCTTTTAACACAATCGACAATATTCCGGCTACAGGAAATAAGCGTCTTATGAGAGAAATACTGAGAAAAGAAATGAATTTTAACGGTGTCTTGATTTCTGACTGGGGAGCAATTGGAGAATTGGTTCCTCATGGAGTAGCGCAGGATAATAAACAAGCTGCAGAATTAGCTTTAGAAGCAGGAGTAGATATTGAAATGATGTCAGCTGCTTATAGTGAGCATTTAGTAGAGTTAGTTAAAACTGATAAAAGTTTAGAGACCTTATTAGATGAAACTGTAATGAACATACTGGTATTAAAAGAAGAACTGGGATTATTTGATAATCCTTATCGTGGAGCGGATGCAGAAATTGAAAAAATAGCTATCTTCTCTTCGGAAAACAAAGAGGTAGCATTAAAAGCAGCAGAAAAATCACTAGTCCTCTTAGAAAACAAAAAAGCACTTCCACTAGATCGATCTGAAAAGGTAGTGTTAACCGGTCCTATGAAAAATTCTCATGATTTACTGGGAGCATGGTCTTGGAAAGGAGATAAAACAAAAACGCCTACACTCAAAGAGGCAATGGATAATCATTTAGGAAAAGATACCGTGAAAGTGATTGATGAAACAGAAATATTTAACGGAGCCCAGAGCTTTTTAATAGCAGAACTGCAAGAAGCAGATACAGTTTTAGTAGCTTTAGGAGAAACCTCTGAAATGAGCGGCGAAGCAACAAGTCGTACAAATATTCAACTTCCTAAAATTCAAATCGAACTTTTGAAAGAATTAAGAAAGTTAAATAAAAAAGTCGTTGCGGTCTTGTTTAATGGAAGACCACTAGATCTTTCTGAAGTGACTCCACTAGTGGATGGTCTGGTTGAAGCTTGGTTTCCAGGTTCAAAAGGCGCTGATGCAATCGTTAACGTATTATACGGAGTTATCAATCCGTCAGGAAGGTTATCTATGACATTCCCACGATCTGTCGGCCAGATTCCGATTTTTTATAACCAGGATAATACCGGTAGACCCAGCGAGCAAGGTAAACCAGCTGATAAGTACTTATCTAAATATCTAGACAGCGAGAACACCCCATTATATCCATTTGGATATGGATTATCTTACACAACCTTTGAATATACAAATTTAAGATTATCAAAAACTGAAGTAACATCAGCTGATTCAATTGAAGCTTCAGTGACGGTTCGTAATACTGGGTTATCTGAAGGAACAGAAACCGTTCAGCTCTATATTCGTGATAAAGTCGGAGAAGTCGTTCGTCCAGTAAAAGAACTACATGATTTTAAACAAATCAGACTAAAAGCTGGTGAGAGCCGAATAGTAAACTTCACCATATCAGAAGATCAATTAAGATATACACATGCAGATCATACTGTAAAGAGCGATGCAGGAGAATTCCTTCTTGGAATAGGAGCAGATAGCACGATTGAATTAACCCATTCATTCAATTTGATCAACTGATTTAAGTATTGTAAAAAAGTATTCGTTTTAAGGAGTA
The DNA here is from genome assembly GCF_900114235.1 of Marinilactibacillus piezotolerans. Classification (GTDB taxonomy): domain Bacteria; phylum Bacillota; class Bacilli; order Lactobacillales; family Carnobacteriaceae_A; genus Marinilactibacillus; species Marinilactibacillus piezotolerans. The sequence continues at coordinate 26,299 of NZ_FOSJ01000013.1, forward strand.
GTGGCATGAAAACATTAAAGCAGGAAAATAAGCATATGGAAATATTGGAATCGGGGAAGACGAAGGTTACATTTCTTCAAACAGGAGATTTGTATACGCTCAAGCATGAAGATATTATGATCAATCAAATTGAAGGAAATATGATCGACGGTTCATTGAACAATATCTATCTGAGATTGTTTGATCAGCACGGACAAGTCCAAAGCTACAAACCTCTATTAGGAATTAAATCTGATAGTACATTTGCAGTTGGAGAAAAGCAAGCAAGCTGGAAAGGATCTTTTGAAGGGATTGAATACATTGTTCGTTTTATTTTATCTGAAGATTCTATTTGGTTTTGGGAAGTAGAAGTTAACTGTTCAAACAGGGATATTGATATTGTGTATGGACAAGATCTTGGATTGGCAGAAGAGGCAGCATTAAAAGCAAATGAAGCCTATGTCGCCCAATATGTTGATCATAAGATTATTGAAACAGATCTAGGATACTCCATCAACTCTAGACAAAATCAACCGCAGAATGGACAACATCCTTATCTGCAGCAAGGAAGTCTAACGATTGCAGATGGTTTTTTGACCGATGGATTTCAGTTCTTCGGTAAATCCTATAAAGAAACAAATGAACCAGAAGTTATCTATTATCCGGATTTTGAAAATAAAAATATCCAGTTTGAATTTGATTACAGTATTTTAAAATCTAAACGTACATCACTAGACGGAACTGCTAAGTTTATTTTTTATAGTTATTATAAAAATTCTCATCCTGAAGCTGTTGAAAAGTTAGAAGAAATAAAAAAGATACAGTCAAATTACGATCAAATAATATATGAAGAGTTGACTGAAAAAAAATCTGTAAGTAAAAAAAATTATCTAGGACAACCTTTACAAACAGTATCTATACAAAAAGATGAAATAGAAGAACTATACCCAAAAAGAGTACAAGAAGAAGTAGTTGATGAAACGTTACTCTCTTTCTTTACAGATAAAAATGCTCATGTGGCACTAAAGGAAAAAGAGTATCTACTAGAACGTCCCCATGGACATATCTTATTTACGCATAACAAGACAGTCACTGATGAAAGCATTATGAGCACAACCTCCTGGATTTATGGAATTTTTAATGCTCAGCTGGTTTTAGGGAATACAGACATGAATAAAGCTTTATCTAACGCTCGAAATCCAATCAACTATTTTAAAACAAGTGGTCAGCGAGTATACGTTAAGCTTGAAAATGCTTATCACTTATTAACGATGCCTTCATTGATGGAAATCGGGGCTAATTACGTAAAATGGTTGTATAAAACGGAAGAAGAAACGTTTATTGTAACGAACCTTTCTTCTGCGACTACATCCACTATTCAATTGTCAGTAGAAAGCAAAAGTGGTAAAAGTTATGAATATCTGGTTACCAATCAGTTAACAATGAATAGCCGCGAGTATAAAGTTCCAGTCTGGTACGAAGAAAGAGATCAGGCAGTCTATTTTACATTTGATGAACAGACTGCTGCTCACCAGAAGCTTCCTGACCTCACTTATCGATTCAAACTAGAAGGTGCCTCTTCAACGGTTGTGGGTGAAGATTTTATACTGGATGGCATTGACGAGGGAACAGCTATGTTGCTGAATTTTAAAGTTGATGCAACAAGTCAGTTCCAGTTGATTATGCAAGGATCTCTTGATGGAAACCAGTTTGATGATGTCAAATTGTCGTTTGCTCAAGAAGTTGATGCTTTCTCAACATATTTCGATCAATTAAGTAATGGATTTAAGGTTAACGGTCCTAAACAACTGACTGGAATTTCTCAAAAAATGAATTTAACGACTTGGTGGTATACGCACAATATGCTCGTTCACTATCTTGTACCGCATGGTCTAGAGCAATTTGGTGGAGCAGCATGGGGAACGAGAGATGTCTCTCAGGGACCGGCAGAATATTTAATGGCGATGCAGCAGTATGAGAGTACAAAAGAGATTATAAAAAAAGTCTATACTCATCAACACGTGCAGGACGGAAACTGGCCGCAGTGGTTCATGTTCGATTCTTATACTCAAGTACAAGCCGATGAAAGCCATGGAGACGTGATTGTCTGGCCATTAAAGATGTTGGCAGACTATATTGAATCGACTGGTGATTTTGACATTCTGGAAGCTTCAGTACCTTATTTTGATAAAATCACAAAAGAAATAACGCAAGAGTCTGAAACAATTAGAGATCATGTAACCAAGCAATTAAATTATATTCAACATCATTTCTTAGGTAATACCTTCTTGTCTTCTTATGGAGATGGTGATTGGGATGATACACTGCAACCGCATAATCAAAGTCTCAAAAAAGATATGGCCAGCAGTTGGACGATCGCTTTGACCTATCAGACTTTACAGAAATTTGCGAAGGGGTTAAAAAACAATCAAGATGGATGGTCAGATGAGGTTAGAAAATTATCAGAAAATATTGCAGCTGATTTCAGAAAGTATGTCTCATCAAACGAAGTCGTACCAGGATTTATCTATATGCCAAGTGAAGATGAAATCGTAAAAATGGTTCATCCTGAAGATACAACAACAGGAATCCAGTATCGTCTGCTTCCTATGATCAGAGGAATGATCAGTGAACTGTTTACAAAAGAACAGGTTGATAAACATTATGAAATTATTCAAAAACACTTAAATACACCAGATGGCGTTCGGCTGATGAATCGACCAGCTACCTATAGAGGTGGAGTCAGCCACCAATTCAAGCGAGCAGAGCAAGCGGCAAACTTTGGTCGTGAAATTGGCCTAATGTATGTACATGCACATATCAGATATATCGAAGCGATGGCTAAAATCGGTAAGCCGAATGAAATCTGGAAAGGTCTTGAGACGATCAATCCAATTAATATTCAGCAAGTTGTAGAAAATGCAGAACTAAGACAGAGCAATACGTATTTCAGTAGTTCAGATGCTGATTTTTCTAATCGCTATGAAGCTCAAGAACAGTTTGATTTAGTTAAAAAAGGGGATGTAAAGGTAAAAGGTGGATGGAGAATTTACTCAAGCGGGCCAGGTATTTACATGAATCAACTGGTCTCAAATGCCTTAGGTATTCGAATTCAAGATAAGAATCTAGTATTAGACCCTGTTTTAACAAAAGAAATGGATGGATTAGCTGTAGAGTATTACTACGACGATAAACCGCTTATTATAAAATATCATTATAATGAACAAAGCCAATTGAGTGTTAGAGTAAACAATCAGGAAGTTTCACATAAAATGATTGAAAATCCTTACCGAAATGCCGGGGTTCTTCTTGATAATTCAGATTTAATTAATCATTTGAACCAAGAAAAAAATATTATTGATGTGTATTATCCGGTTTATAATTAATCACTAATTGGAAAACATGAAATTCAGTAGGATAAAAGCAGTATAAAAATATTCTAGGAGAGATCATCTTGAAACTACTATTCATTGATGTAGATTCATTAAGGCCAGACCATTTAGGTTGTTACGGTTATCATCGAAACACTTCTCCAAATATTGACCGTATAGCAGAAAGAGGCATAAGATTTACTAAATATTATGCTTCTGATGCTCCCTGCAAGCCCTCTAGAACAGCATTTACTACTGGGAAGTTTGGTATACGAACAGGAGTAGTGGATCATGGTGGTAAAGCGACTAATTTAAGGAATTCTGAGAAAAATTCAGATTTTAAAGATGGTCTTGAAACCTTCAGTCTTCCAGGTATTTTACGTCAAAAAGGCTTGGAAACTGTCTTAGTCAGTACCTTTCATGAAAGACATTCTGCATGGCATTTTGCAGCAGGATGGAATCAGATTTTTAACTGCGGTAAATTAGGAGACGAAATAGCATCTGAAGTCACACCGATTGCATTAAAATGGTTAAAATCAAATACTGATAAAGATAATTGGTGTTTATATCTAAATTACTGGGATCCACATACTCCTTATCGTACACCAGATAGTTATGGAGAACCATTCAGGAATGATCCTTTGCCTGACTGGCTGACTAAAGAAAAACTTGAGAAAGACAGAGAATTAGCTGGACCGCATTCGGCTAGAGAAGTTGACATGTATTGGAATAAACCATTACCTGAGTATCCAAGATATCCGACTGAAATAAAAGATATGGATGATATGCGTAAATTAATTGATGGGTACGATACGGGGATACGTTATATGGATGACCATTTAGGACAGATTTTTGAAGAATTGGATAACCAAGGGATTTTAGATGAAGTTGCGGTAATCATAACAGGTGATCATGGCGAAAACCTAGGTGAGCTGGGAATTTATGCTGAGCATGCTACAGCCGATAAAGGTACATGCAACATACCCATGATTCTTTCACTTCCAGAAATGAAAGATAGTAGGATTGACGATAACTTTCATTATAATATGGACATCTTACCGACTCTTGCAGAATGGCTAAACGTGGAATCAGATCCTGAGTGGGACGCAAAAAGTTTTGCACCTGCATTAAGTGGACAGTCCTATAAAGACCGCAAGTTTCTAGTGATTAGTCAATGTTCTCACGTTTGTCAGAGAAGTGTTTTATTTGATAAGTGGTTATATATAAGAACTTATCACGATGGCTTTCATCTATTTGAAAAGCACATGCTATTTGACTTAGAGGAAGATCCTTATGAACAACATAATCTGGCTGAAACTAGAGAAGATATTGTAAGAGAAGCAATAGAATTGTTGAATGAATGGCAGGACGAAATGATGGCTAAAATGACAGAACCAGTAGACCCTTTATGGACGGTGATGAATGAAGGTGGACCCTATCACGCCAAAGGTAATCTTGAAATGTATATCAATCAGCGATTACTTCCAACAGGCAGAACAGAAGCTGTTGAGAAATTAAAGCAAGCGTATCCAAATGAATTTAAGGTATAATGTAACTTGAATTTATAAGTTCTCTTAAAATAGCTTGCGAAAGCGATTCAAGATAGTTAAAGTGAAATATGTGAGTTAGTAGATTGTAATAGAAAGTTAGGTAGATTCTTATGACTGGAATCAAAGATATAGCTAAAAAAGCGAATGTGTCTATTTCAACTGTCTCCTATGCATTGAATAATAGTTCTAAGGTCAGTGAAAAAACTAGAAAACGTATTCTGATGATTGCTGATGAAATGAATTATATCCCAAATAGAGCAGGACAGAATTTGAGGAGGAAACAAACTAGAATCATTGGTGTTCATCTATCCAGTTATAGTGGTAGTTTTTATGGTGATTTACTAGATGGTATTCATAATATGGCTAAAGAACTAGGGTTTGATATCATTGCTTGTTCTGGAGAAAAGTCTCGCCTGTTTCTGCCACAGGGAATGATTGATGGAATTATCGTATTGGATCAGTATTATCCAGATGAACAGTTGCTTAAATATGCTGAAGAAGGTCATTCGATTGTAGTCTTAGATAGACAATTAGAACATGAGAATATTCGACATGTACTGCTTGATAATCAAGAAGGAATGAAACAAGCAGTGCAATCATTAAAGTCTTCTCCAGTAGAAGTCATTGACATTATTGGCGGACCAAAAGGCAACTTTGACAGCAAAGAACGGTTAAAGACTGCAACGCAAGAGATTAGCAAATTAGGGAAAAAATTCCGTATTTATAAAGGTGAATTTACAGAAGAATCAGGCTATCTAGCGGCACGAGAGATAGCAGCTGAAGCAAAGAAACAATCTGGGCTGCAGGCAAAAAAAATCCAGATTATTGCATTAAATGATGAAATGGGAATCGGCGCTTATAATTATTTTAAAAACTCTTCATTAAATACGGAAACTGAAGTGAAAATCATTGGATTTGATAATCTTGTCGTCAGTCGCTATCTAGATCCCAAAATGCATAGTGTAACCTACTCAAAAAGAGAATGGGGAGCGGTAGGTATGAATACGCTATACAAAATGTTGAATGGAGAAAGAGGAAAAGATGCACTGATTTCAACGAAGTTTTCGGCGAATCAATAAATGAGGTGAAACTATATATGACAGGGTGGAAAAATTTAGTCGTTTATCAAATCTATCCCAGAAGTTTTCAGGATTCCAATGGGGATGGAATCGGGGATATTCCCGGTATTATAAAGCGTTTAGATTATCTGCAGACATTGGGCGTGAATGCAGTTTGGCTGAGTCCAGTCTATGAATCTCCAAACGATGATAATGGCTATGACATCAGCAACTATGAAGCGATACATCCTGAATACGGAACGATGGATGATATGAATAATCTGATTGCTGAAGCCGATAAAAGAAATATTAGGATTATTATGGATCAAGTAGTGAATCATACTTCTGATGAACATCCCTGGTTTCAAGAAGCGATTAGAGATAAAACAAGCAAATATAGAGATTATTATATTTGGAGAGACCCAGTTAATGGGAGAGAACCCAACGATTTAAAATCAGCATTCGGAGGTTCAGCATGGGAATATGATGAAAAATCTGGACAATACTATCTTCATATTTTCAGCAGGAAACAACCGGATCTAAATTGGGAAAATAAAGAAATGCGTCAGGATATCTATAAGATGATGAATTTCTGGCTGGATAAAGGAATTGGCGGTTTCAGAATGGATGTTATTGATTTATTAGGAAAAGATCCTGATCAGAAAATAACCGGGAACGGTCCAAAATTACATGATTTTCTGAAAGAAATGCACCAGAAGACCTTTGGAAACTATGATGTCATGACTGTTGGAGAAAGCTGGGTGCTGACGCCTGAAACAGCCCCGCTTTTTGCAGACGAAGGCAGAAATGAATTAAATATGATGTTTCAATTCGAACACCTGATGATTGATGAATTGCCCGAAACTTCAAAATGGGACTTAAAGAAGTTAGACTTAATAGAATTGAAACAAGTGTTTAACAAATGGCAAACTGGGATACCGGATACTACGTGGAACAGTTTATTCTGGGATAATCACGATACCCCTAGAATCGTGTCAAGATACGGTAACGACAAGAAATATCGGGTTGAGAGTGCAAAGATGCTAGCTATTTTGCTTCACTTGATGAAAGGTACACCATATATTTATCAAGGGGAAGAAATCGGGATGACAAATCTAGCAATTAATCACATCTCAGAAGTTCAAGATATTGAAAGCTACCGACTATATCACGAAAAATTAGCTCAAGGTTGGACAGAAGAACAAATTATTGAAGCAATCAACACCAAAGGAAGAGATAATGCACGCACACCAATGCAGTGGGCAGATAGTGCGAAGGGAGGATTTACAACCGGGACCCCTTGGATGAAAGTCAATTCAAATATTCAAGAAATCAATGTTGAAGAGGCCCTGAAGGATGAAAATTCCGTTTTTTATACTTATCAGAAACTAATTCAGTTAAGAAAAGAACATACTGTAGTTATTGATGGAGAATTTAAAATGATGCTTTTAGATCATCCGAAGATTTTTGCATATGAACGTCAAAATTCCGATACTACTTGGCTGATTGTGGCTAATTTCAGTGATCAGGAAACCAAACTGTCACTGTCAGATAAAGAACAAATTGTGGAAGTCATTATTTCTAATTCAGATAAAAAAGCTTACAATTTAAAAGAACTGAATCTATCCCCATATGAAACTTTCGTAGTGGAGAAATAACTATCTTTAAGATACACTTATTCCTTTACAAAAGGAATAAGTGTATTTTCACCTCAACCATTAGTCCTTGTTTAGTTAGTTGTTTTCATAGTTAAAGACTTATATTTTTTATCCGCTCATTACATATTATGATTGAATAATTATTTAGTTGCGTATACTTTTATGTTAGGATTTTATAGGACAAAAGGAAAGAGGAGAAGTAAATGGAAGGATTGAATATAAGACCTGTTACTGAAGATAACTGGCGAGCAATAGTGGAATTAAAACCGCTAACTGATCAGAAAAAATATATTACCTCAAATGCTGAATCATTACTAGAATCATTTTACGAAACACGATACAACTGGTCTGTTTTTGGATTGTTTAAAGAAGAATACCCAATCGGATTTACGATGATTGGAGCTTTTAATGCCGAAAAAGAGTATATCTGGTTAGATCGGTTTATGATCGATGGTCAATTTCAAGGAAAGGGATATGGAAAGAAATTTCTTCAATTGATAGTGGATTATATTCAGTTAAAATGGCAAGTAAAAGATATTGTGCTCAGCATAGTGAAAGAAAACAATCAAGCAAAAAAATTATATGAAACAATTGGATTTATAGATACTGGAAGAATCGATGAGGAAAATGGAGAGTTGGTTATGGTTTTAAATGTTAAAAAATAATACGGAAGATATCCTTTGATCTATCAGATAAAAACAATAAAAACCAGAAACTTCTGATTAAGAAGTCTCTGGTTTTTGTGATTTATTGGTTGTTCAAGAAATTTAAACCCAAGCACCTTTACGGAATATTGGAACACGTGAACCATCTTCACGAATACCGTCAACATCCATTTGATCCGAACCAAACATGAAATCAACATGAACATCAGAGCGATTTAAACCTGCAGCTTTTAATTCTTCTTCTGACATTTCTGTTCCGCCAATTAAGTTAAAAGCATATGCAGATCCTAAAGCTAAGTGATTTGAAGCATTTTCGTCAAACAAAGTATTGAAGAAAGTTAAACCAGATTGAGAAATTGGAGAAGCATCTGGCACTAAAGCAACTTCGCCTAAACGAGCTGAACCTTCATCTGTCTCAATCAATTTCTTGATGACGTCTTCTCCTTTTTCTGCTGTTACTTTTTCTACTTTTCCATCTTTAAAGTGGAATTGCATACCTTCGATAATATTACCTGCATAGCTCAATGGTTTTGTGGAAACAACTACACCATCTACATGATTTGCATCTGGAGCTGTAAAGACTTCCTCGGTAGGCATATTGGCCATGAATCTTTCTCCGCGTGAGTTGTTGCTTCCAGCACCTTCCCAGCGATGTCCTTTAGGTAGGCCCACTGTCAGGTCTGTTCCTGGTGCAGTAAAATGAACAGCAGTGAATTGCTCTTTATTTAATTCTTCTGCTTTACTATCTAAGGTAGTATCTTTATTTTCCCAGGTTTTTATTGGATCTTCATCATAAATGTTCACTGCTTTAAAGATAGCATCCCACAAAGCATCTTGTTGTTCTTCTTTTGTTTCTAAATCTGGGAAGACTTTAGCCGCCCATTTTTCGCCTGAAGCAGCAGCGACTAGCCAGCTGACTTTGTTTGATTGAGTTGCACGTCTCATAGCAGAAAAAGCTCTACCTGAAGCAGCTTGCGCAGCAGCAATTTTTGAACTATCCAATCCCTGCAATGAATCTGGGTCAGATGAACGAACACTGATACGGCTGGCTCCTTTTTCGATATGATCCAAACTTTCATCTATTTTATATTGCGGAATATTAGTTAATACTTCTTCAGAAGCGTATTTAAATGTAGAACGATCAATGCTGTCATCTGACCATTTAACGATTACTTCTTTAGCGCCTTTTTGATAGGCAGCTTCTGTAATCAAACGTGCCAGTGGAGCCTGGTCCACATCAATATTCAGCACTACTGTGTGTCCGCTTTGAACGTTGACCCCAGTCGATACGATCAGAGCAGCGTATTTTTTCAATAATTCATCAAAATTTGCAATTGCCATCTTATAATCCTCCTAAAAAGTATAAAATCTCTTCTCTAATATAATAGCATACTCTAGAATCTAGTGCGAGAAGGCAGATTATATCCGATAAAATACTACCCGGTTAGGCGGATTTTAGCGTTATAAACATTAAATTTGTTACTATTTAACTACACATGTTTTGTGTTTATGACAAATTTAGCTATTTGATTTTATATAACGAACGTTATAAAGATGTGGTTAATCGGTGTTTTAATAACTTTTGTTTTTTGATATACTCTTATGGTAGTGATTATTTGTTCTTTTATTGTTATGTTAAGTATGTTATACTTAGAAGCATTATCGGATTATCAAGGAGAAAATAAGGAATTGAGGGAGACTGGAAGGTGCCAAGACAAAGAACGATTTTAAGAGAAAATATTTTAGGAGCTTCTATGGAATTGTTAAGAACGAGTGGGTTCAAACAATTTACGGCGAGACAAATCGCAATCAAAATGAATTCTTCAACTCAGCCGATTTATAAAGAGTTTAAAAACATGGAAGACTTAAAAATAGGGTTACTTGACTATGTTAAACAGTATTTAACAGAACGAGTTTATTCTACTCAAGAGTCTCGGGATCCTTTAATGGAAGTATGTAAAAATTATATACTTTTCGCAAAAAATGAACCAACACTTTTTTCTGCAATCTATATGGATCGGGAGTTTGAAGCGGTTCAACTTCATGATTTTGCATATGATAAGGTTACCGAAATCATTGCAAATGTCGAAGAAATTAGAAGTGAGAGCAGTATAAATGACTATCTTGATAGATTATGGCCAGCTATTCATGGAGTAGCGATGCTGGTAGCCCAAGGTAAAATAGTGTACAACAACGAAGAAGAAGTCAGTCGTAAAGTTTCTGATATTATCCATGCAAGTAAAGAAACTCAATATTAAACTGACCTAAAAAGAAGGCAGTCCGATCCTGATTCGGACTGTCTTCTTTTTACTATTTCAACAGATAATGTAATTCTATTTTATTTTTGAAAAAACTCTCATTTAGTTATGTGTTATATCTTTATACTATTTTTAAGTTACGTGATAAAATAGATATTGATTGAAAACTGAAATTGGGAGATTAACGAATATGAAATTATTTGAACCTATTCAACTAGGTAAACTGAAATTAAAAAATAGAATCGTTATGGCGCCCATGTGTATGTACTCAGTAGTAAAAAGGGACGGTGAACTAACCCCTTTTCATAATGTACATTATGCTAGTCGAGCAATTGGCGGAGTAGGGCTGATCTTTTTTGAGGCTACGGCTGTTTCTGAAGAAGGACGAATCACTGATCAAGATCTTGGTTTATGGAATAATGATCAAATGTTGAAAATAAAATCCTTAGCAAATACAATCCATAATTTAGGAAGCCAAGTAGGTATCCAGCTCTCACATGCTGGAAGAAAAGCTGAAGATGCAAGGAATCTAGCAGCACCAAGTGCAATTGCTTATAACGATAGTTACCAGACACCATTAGAATTATCTTCTAAGGGAATAGAAAAAGTGATTGCTGATTTTAAAGCATCAGCACAGAGAGCAGCTGATGCGGGAATGGATGTTATACAAATTCATGCTGCCCATGGATATTTAATAAACCAGTTTTTATCCCCTTTAACAAATCTTAGAGAGGATCAGTATGGATCACAGTCTTTAGAAAATCGTTTCCGGTTACTTAAAGAAATTATTCTAGAAGTACAAAAAGTATTTAAAGGCAGTATCTGGGTTAGATTTTCTGCAACTGATTATGATGAAGAAAGCACAACAATCAAAGAGTTCGATCAAATGAATCAATGGTTAAAAAATCTCTCAGTAGATGTTGTGGATGTTTCAACAGGAGGTTTGCTGCCTAAAAGACCGACCAGGATTTATCCTGGCTATCAGGCTCAATACGCTGAACATTTCAAAATAAATTCTAGCTTAAAGATATCAACAGTAGGTAAATTAGGTGATCCCAATTTAGCTAACTACATTCTTGAAACTGAGCAAGCAGATCTGATTGCTCTTGGAAGACCCTTACTAAGGAATCCCAATTGGCCGATGATGGCGGCAAGAGAACTTGGTTACACAGAATTTGAATCCTATAATCCATCTTATGGGCGAGGATTCAACGAGTAGTCAATATGTAAACAATAGAAGTGAGGAAATAAAAATGAAAAAATTATCCTTAATTATTCCTGCTTACAACGAGGAAGAAGTTCTTCCTCAATTAATTGAGAGACTGAATGAAGTGAGTCAACATTTAAGCAACTATCAATTCCAGTTCTTGTTTATCAATGATGGGAGCTCTGATAATACACTAGAACTCTTGAAAGAGCTGAATAAAAAAGATAAAAGAATGCAATATGTAGACCTTTCTAGAAATTTTGGAAAAGAAACAGCAATGCTGGCTGGGTTTGACTATGCTAATGGTGATGGAATCGTGATTCTAGATGCAGATTTGCAGCATCCACCAGAAGTAATAGAAGAAATGATCAACTGGTGGGAACAAGGATACGAAGATGTATATGCGGTCAGAAAAAAACGCGAAGGAGAAACCTTCTTAAAAGTATGGACTTCCAAGCTTTACTATAAGATCGTACAAAAAATGACACCGGAAAAAGTTATTCCTCAAGCTGGAGATTTCAGACTTTTAGATAAAAAGTGTATTTATGCGCTAAGACAATTACGTGAAAAAGAACGTTATACAAAAGGAATGTACGGATGGATCGGCTTTAAAAAGAAAGAAATCACCTACTTTGCAGAAGAACGTGCAGCTGGTGAGACAAAATGGAAATGGAGTAATTTGTTTAAACTGGCTATTGATGGAATCACTTCTTATAGCACGGTTCCCCTGAAAGTATGGTCATATATTGGCTTTACGATTTCTGTATTAGCTTTTATTTTCTTAGCAGTTGAAACGATTAAAACAATCGTATTTGGAACAGATGCAGCTGGATATCCAACACTCCTAGCAGCTATCTTATTTTTAGGTGGGATACAATTGATCTCGCTGGGCGTTATCGGAGAATATCTGGGAAGAGTATTTGTAGAAACGAAAGGCAGACCTGCTTACTTTATCCGAGAATCTTCTGAATTTGATGAATCTGAAAAGGAAGAAAATGAATGATCAAACTATTGAAAGATCAATATACTAAATATGAGGAAGTAATTAATTATTTATTTTTTGGAGTCTTGGCAACAGTTGTCAATATTGTAATTTTCTTTATTTTTGATACTTTACTCCAAACGCCTTATTTATTTGCAAATGGGTTATCCATTATCGGGGCCATACTTTTTGCTTTTTTTACAAATAAAAAATACGTATTTAAATCTGAAACGGTTTCAAAAAGAGAGGCTTTTAGAGAATTCTATCTTTTTGTAGGCTTTCGATTGACTTCAGGGATTTTTGATATGCTCAGTATGTATATTCTAGTAGATTTCTTAACGATCGATACCAATGTTTCTAAAATTATTACACAGTTTATAGTAGTGGTATTGAATTATGTGTTCAGTAAAGTTTTCATTTTCAAGCAGGAAGAGGGAGAGAATGATTAGTGCAGGACAAATCGATAGGCGGATAATATCGAAACAAACATTAGGGTTATACAGTTTACTATTTGTATTGATGATGTCAGCGATTTTCGGATATTATTTTTTTGCTGCAAATGCTTCTTTTATTTGGACAACGGATGGATATACGCAGCATTACTTAATTTTTCATGATTACCTTGAAAAACTGCGAGGATTCTTTACTGGATCTGGTTTTCCATTGTGGGACTGGTCGATCGGTATGGGTTCAGATGTCATTCAATCATATGGCTATTACGTAATTGGAGATCCTTTCGTATACTTAGGATTACTGTTTCCAGAATCAATGACAGAAATTGCTTTTCACTTGCTCATTATTCTTCGGGTCTGGGCGGTTGGAGGCAGCTTTTTATTATTTGCAAAGAAAATGAACTTTTCTCATTATGCTGGACTGATCAGTGCTATACTTTATGCCTTTGCAAATTATGGAATCTTCAATATGTCTAGACATCCTTTTTTTATACTTGCAATGATCTGGTTCCCTTTGCTTTGTCTTGGAATGGAAAAAATCTTTCTTAATGAACGAAGTACAGTATTTACGGTAGCCGTAGCACTAAGTGCATTCAGCAATTTTTATTTTTTCTATAAGTTGACAATACTGATTTTCTTCTACGCTGTAATTAGATATTTTATAGTGTATAAAAAAACTCAGAAAGAGTCTCTACTAAAATTATTTCTGAAAACTACAGTGCCCTATCTAATAGGTTTAATGATTTCTGCCATATTATTTTTGCCAGTCGTTTATGGATTCTTGAATGCTTCCAGGACGCCGGGTGGAGTCGAAATTAATATGTGGATTTATCCATTAGAGTATTATTATGCTTTATTTGATCATACTGTCGTTCCTGGCAGTTACTTCTGGACAATTGGTGGATTTTCTTTACTTTCATTTATCGCTTTAGTTTCTCTGAATTCTTTACCAAAGTTCAAGTTTATTAAAGTCACTTTAAGCTTGTTATTGATTTTGTTATTATTTCCTTTTTTTGGCTCCTTAATGAATGGTCTATCAGGTCCTTATAATCGATTCTCATTTGTGTTCGCATTTTATCTGGCATTAGCCGGGGGATATCTCGTAGATCATAAAAGTGATCTTAAGCAAACTGCAAAGAATAAATCTATGTTCCTCATGATTATTTATACCATAGCTGCTGTAATCTCTATTTTGATTCCGGGCTATCTAACGGTCTATATGACGATCCCGGTTTTTATTGGCTGGGTGATGTGGTATGTACTCTTTACAAAGCGTTTCAGCGGCTCTAACCAAAAAAGTCAGATGATATTAGGGTTGGTTGTACTCAATATGGTTTCAAATGGTATTGGCTATTATTATAGCTTTGGAGGAAATATGATTTCTAAGGTGTTGGATTATGGGACAGTTGAAGAAAAATATCAACAGGCATTAGGTGGACTTGAAAGTAATAGGACGATAGAAAGTCAGGATATCAGTAGAGTAGGGGTCACTTCAAAAGATAATCGCATCCGAAACCAGTTCATTTACTTGGATACGATGGGGCTCAATTCTTACTTATCCATCTCGAATGGTAATTTGTCAGAGTTTGCGCGCGCTATCGAAACCAGTCCCTATCAGACGATTCAGCCATTAAGAGGAGGAGTGGATGATCGAAGCGGCGTGAATAATTTTCTAGGAGTTAAGTCTATTATTACAAAAAAAGAAAATGAAGCATTTATTCCATTTGGTTATGACGTCATTGAAGATGCCGATGAGAATCAGGACTTCATTCTAGCAGAAACAGAAAATGAATTTCCTTTTGCCTACACTATAAATCAAGGTATGTCTCGTTCTTCCTTTATGGAATTGAATGCTCTTGAAAGAGAAACGGCACTGGCTAATAACATCATATTAGAAGATGAAGAATATAAAGAAAGTAGTCTACTGCCAGCTGACCTTCAAACTGAAATAGAAGAAGTATCGTTTGAACTAAATATTTCTGATGAAACACCAGTGACACAAGAAAATCATTTGTATACGACAAAATCAGAACAAATGACTTTGGAACTAACGATTGATCGTCCAGAAGAATTAATTGGTTCAGAATTATATGTTAGATTAGAAGGATTAAAATATTATCCGATTGAAGAAAATATTCTACTCAGACAACCAACAAACTATACATTAACTGCAGCTTATGGCGATATTGAAAAAAATGTATATCAAGCAGATCGGTATAGTTTCAGTTCGTATTACCCTAGAGACTCCATGCTGATTAATCTTGGATATATAGAACAGGATCAAGATATAAATGATCAGATTACGCTCAACTTTAATCGCTTTGGAAAATACTCCATTGATTCAGTAAAATTATATGCTAAGCCGATAGATGAAGCACAGATTTCTGAAGCCGCTGCTAGCAGAGATGAAAAAGCTTTGAAAATTACTACCTTCGCTGATCAGATAATTAAAGGAGAAATTGAAGACACAAATGATGAATGGCTCGTGACGACGATCCCTTATTCTGAAGGCTGGAAAGCTGAGATTAATGGAAAAGCCGTTGAACCTGTAAAAGCGGATCTTGGTTTTGTGGGATTACCTTTGAACAAAGGGGATAATAATGTGACACTAACGTATCGGACACCTTATCTACTAACTGGATGTCTAGTAACTTTACTAGGATTAGGACTACTTGGGGTAAATCACTTTATTTTACAAAAAGATAAGCTCTAAAAAAATAATAGACCCGTTCTGAAATTAATCAGAACGGGTCTTTAGTTTAAGAATTAGAAAGAAGTCTGATCTGGATCTTGGGCAGAACCTGCGCGACCTTTTAGACTATCGATTTTTTTCATATCTTCTTCTTCGATTTCAAAATCAAAAATATCTGCGTTCTCATGAACGCGTTCTTCATGAACAGATTTTGGTAAAGGCAAGAATCCGTGCTGTAAACTCCAGCGCAGTACTAACTGTGCAATTGATTTGTTGTATTTAGCAGCTAATTCTTTAAGTTCTTCAACCTCGAAGATTTTACCTGTTCCTAGAGGACTATAAGCTTCAGAAACAATATCATGAACCTGGTTATACTTCACGACTTCTGTCTGCATATCACTAGGATTCAATAAGATCTGATTCAAAGTAGGCTCGATTTTAGCTGTTTCAGCTAATGCTTCTAAGTGATGTGGATGGAAGTTTGATACGCCTATTGCACGAATTTTTCCAGCTTCAACAGCTTCTTCCATAGCTCGCCAGCTCTGAGCATTTGCTTCTTTCCAATTATCTCTATATTTAATAGGATTTGGCCAATGGATAATATATAAGTCAATATAGTCAGTATCTAGTTTATCCAATGAGTCTTGAATTGCTTTTTTAGCTTCTTCATAGCCATGTTCCTGATTGCTGAGCTTAGTAGTAATGAAGATTTCTTCACGATTCAAACCACTTTTTTTGATGCCGCGACCAACACCTGTTTCATTTTTATAAGCAGCCGCAGTATCAATATGACGATAGCCTGCTTCTAAAGCCCAAAGTACAGACTTTTCAGCTTCTTCGTCTGTAGATTGCCAAGTACCGAAACCAACTACTGGAATCTCGACACCATTTTTCAAAGTATACGTATCTGTTAATGACAAAATAATCCCTCTTTCCTAATCTTTAATAAGTAAAATTATACATCATATATCCAAATAGTGCGAATAAAAGGAAGCGAAAAACTGACATTCTTTGAAAATTTCTCATAGAATGTCAGTTTTTTTATTGTTTATTAAATGCTTCGATCAAAGACTTAGCGAATGCTTGAAGATTTTTAGTGTCCTCTTCTTCAGGATCAAGGTCAACTTTGACGCTTTCAGCCCCTTTTATAGCGCCTGTTTTATCAAATTGGTCATTGAAGTCATCGACTGATTTACAATATTTCTCATAAAAAGTATCACCTGAACCAAATGTACCGTAAATCTTTCCAGATAGATCGAGTTCTTCTAATTCTTCATAAAAGTCTACAATCTCATCTGGAAGATTAGCATCGGTACCATATGTGTAAGTTCCGACTATTGCGATATCTACATCTTCAAAGTCTGTTGGATCAGCTGAGTAACTCTCGACCAGTTCAACTTCGGCCCCTAATTCTCTAAAAGCTTGTTCAATGATTTCAGCACATTGTTCTGTATTTCCAGTCAGACTGGCATACACGATCATTACTTTAGGCACGGACTTCCATCCTTTCTGTATACTCATCTCATTAAGACAGTATAGCAAAGAAAGAACAACAAAAAAAGTAGTGTGAAGTATATTTCATTTTAGCCTTTTAACCCTTTGGACTGACGGAACATATCTTCCACAACAATATCAAAAATCTCACCTAATGTAGAACAGTATTCTAAAATCTCCCAAGGCTGGTTAGTATGAAAATGAATTTTAATCAAATTTTCATCTCCAACTGCTAGAAGACAATCACCAGCAAAATGTTGATTAAAGTAAGTAGAAATAGCATCTTCAGATAAATTTTCTCCTTCTATCAGTAATTGAGTGTCATATCTAAATTCGTTGTCCATAAGAATTCTCCTTTAATGTAAATCGTATAGTATACGATTTTTAAATATGAATATAATATATCTGATATACAGAAGATAAGCAATCGTTTGAATTGAAATCGGAATGCTATCTTTGATTTATGAGAGGAAATTAAGGAAATTTATATAAAACAAAGCAGCTGGGACAAAAGTCTTCATTGTCTAAAAATTTGAAGTATCGGAAAATCAAGGATTTTATTTTGATTTGACGGCGTTTTACTTTCTAGCTCGTTTGCTCTCAGTCTCTATCTTTATTGTTACGCATGCCAATTTCTCTAAAAATAGATACTTTGCTTGAGTATAGAAACCTGACTGAGATGAGCTGAATGGTGTGAGGAACTGCTCTTATCTGGAAACTGAATGGAGATCTCTTAGTGAGTTGATTGATATACTGCTTTTATCTGGCAACTGAATGGAGATCTCTTATTGAGTTGATTGATATGCTGCTTTTATCTGGCAACTGAATGGAGATCTCTTAGTGAGTTGATTGATATGCTGCTTTTATCTGGAAACTGAATGGAGATCTCTTAGTGAGTTGCTTGATATGCTGCTTTTATCTGGTAACTGAGTGGAGATCTCTTAGTAAGTTAAGTGATGAACTACTCTTATGTGGTAAAGTTCATATAACTGTGTAAAAACAAAAGCCATATGTAGATTAATCCAGAACCAAAACAAACAGATACAAATCAAAGAAACTGGGACAAAACTAGATAGAATGTAAAATCCCATCAAATCCAGGAAATTCACTCCTTGATTTGACGGGTTTTTGGTTGTTATACACTTCAAATTATTGCTCAATAGAAACTTTTGTTCCTGCCGCTTTGTAATGATTCAATCATTTATTTTAAGATTTAATATTAATAACGATTTTGCCTTTAGCATGATGAGTTTCACTCAAACGGTGAGCTTCTCTCATACCATTTTCAGTAAAAGGGAACTGACTGCCTATAGTGGCTTTAAGCTGATTATTTTTCATCAATTCACCTAATTTGGCCAAACGCTTACCATCAGGTTCTAAGAAAAAGTAACCTGTTTTGACTTCATTTGTTTTAGCTAGTTCTTCACTTGGCGGATTCGTAATGGAAACAATTATGCCACCTTTTTTCAATACGTTAAAGCTTTTTTCCTGAATCTCACCACCCATTGTATCGAAAACAATATCATAGTCATTAAGTTCTGATTCGAAGTCTTGTTTTTTGTAATCAATAAAGACATCTACACCTAAATCATTTAAATAATCATCATTATCAGAGCTTGCAGTAGCAGCAACAGTTGCGCCAAAACTTTTGGCAATCTGAATGGCTAAACTACCAACTCCGCCAGCTCCTGCATGAATCAGTACTTTATCGCCCTCTTTGATTTTAGCGATTTCTACTAAAGCAGTCCAAGCGGTTTCGCCGACAAGTGGAATAGAAGCTGCTTCTGCAAAGGATACATTTTCTGGCATATGTGCTAGCAGATTACTATCAATAGCAGTATATTCAGCATATGTTCCGAAAGCATTAGTAGCAGGTCTAGCAAATACGTTGTCTCCCACAGAAAATCCAGTTACAGCTTCACCCACTTCTTTAATGATTCCTGCAGCATCCCATCCTAATATGACAGGAAACTGAAAAGGCAAGTTATCTTTAAGATAACCTTCTCTTACTTTCCAATCTACCGGATTAATAGAAGTAGCATGTAATTCTACTAGAACTTGATTATCTTTAATTTCCGGTGTAGGAACTTCTCTTTCGACTAACTGATCAGCAGACCCATATTCTTCTATAACAATAGCTTTCATTTGTTCGTCCTTCTTTCATTTAAATAATAATGATGACTTATTCTGACCTTTACTTTACAAAATAAGCATATCAAAAAAATAGTGATCAACAAAAGATTTGCATCTTTACTTTAGACCATCAGAATCTAATGTATTATACAAATTAAATTGTGCAAAATCAAATTTGAATCATCTCATTATTCTTTTATATTTTTAACGAATAGATGTTATGATAAGGAGAAAATAGAATAGTCTACCAAATAAATCAATAGGAAGTATGTAATGGCTAAAACGCAAATGAAAAATGTATTACAATCAAATGATTCCAACAAAGAAAAAGCTGCCTATCTATGGGAATATTATAAATGGCACTTAATGGGTATCATCCTCGTGCTACTCTTATCCATTTACTTTACGATACAATTATTTAACCGGCCACAAGTGGATTATCATATAGGTGTATTAGGTCCTGAAACGACAACAGAACAAATGGAGATTTTATCGAACGATTTGAAGGCATTATTAGATCCAGAAGATCAAAAAGGGGATATGCTAGTGACCGTTACTCAAGCAGGACAAGGAGCGGAACGGTTTTTTGCCCAATTGGCAGCCGCGGAGTACGATCTATTACTAGTAGACAAAACGGCCTTTGAGAACTTTGCCGATAGTGAATCGATGGATGTTTTACAAGTAGATGATATTGAAAGCTCAAATCTTTTTACTGTTCCAGAAGATAATAAGATAATCGGAATTGAATCAAATGCTATTCCATATTTTTCAGAACACGAAGTGACTTCCGGTTTAATTGCGTTAGTACCAAAAAATTCGACCAGAAACCCGGAAACGATAGTTTTCTTTCAAAAACAGGGAATAAGCCTGAAGATTCAGAAGTCTGAATAATTTATGAGTAAGAACCTTTTGATTTATTAAACCTTCCTCGTAAAGGTTCCAGAATCATTAAAATTTCTGTATAATAGATAATAATTTGATACTTTAAGGAGACTGATTACGTGATTACGCTAAAATCACCTAGAGAAATAGATGCTATGGAACGATCCGGCGCAGTGCTGGCTGATATCCATGAGAAATTACGTGGGTTTATCAAACCAGGTATATCTGGATCAGATATCGATCAATATGTAGAAAAACTTATAGACGAACATGGCGCAAGTGCCGAACAAAAAGGATTCGAAGGTTACGAATATGCGACTTGTGTCAGTGTAAACGATGAAATTTGTCATGGGTTCCCTAGAAGTGAGAAATTAAAAGAGGGGGATCTGATCAAAGTTGATATGGTCATCAATTTAAATGGTGCATTATCTGATTCCTGCTGGAGTTATTCAGTAGGAGAGGCAACTGATGAAGTCAAAAAGCTCATGGACGTCACACTGACTTCTTTATATAAAGGAATCGCCGCAGCAAAAATCGGAAACAGAATCGGCGATATCGGTCATGCGATCCAAAGCTATGTTGAACCTTTTGGTTTCGGTGTTGTCCGTGAATTTGTCGGACATGGTATCGGCCCTACATTACATGAAGGCCCAAGTGTACCTCACTACGGTCAAGCAGGTAAAGGAATGCGCTTAAAAGAAGGTATGGTTATTACCATTGAACCCATGATTAATACAGGTACCTGGAAGTCGAAAATGGATGATAATGGCTGGACAGCCCGTACAAAAGACGGTGGATTAAGCTGCCAGTACGAGCATACCATCGCTATCACAAAAGACGGTCCTAGAATCCTGACTAAACAAAAAGATGAGTAACTTATGTTAGGAAACTAAACAATTCAATCTAGAAGTGTTGAAAAGAGACTGAGTTTTACCAATTCTCTTTCCATCCTTCTAGTTTTTTTGTTGATAGCAGAAGTGGTGTAAACACATATAAGCATCTGAATACTCGTTTAAAACAGTTTCTGATATGATATTCAGTGACTATGTTATTTGAGAGGATTAAAAAAATATGAAGCAGCGAATATGGTATGCAGATGTATTGAGAATATTAGCAATTGTCATGGTTATATTGATTCATATCGTATCTAAAGATACTCATCGATATGAACTAGATACAATGGGCTGGCAATGGCTTAATTTCATCAATGGAATGTCTAGAATCTGTGTACCTTTATTGTTTATGGTAAGTGGCATGTTTTTTCTTGATCCAAAGAAAAACCTAGAACCTAAAACGATGTATACGAAATATATCTGGCGGCTCGTTCGTGCGTTTTTTGTCTGGTCAGTTATCTATGTATTTTTTGATCAATACAAACAGCCTGAAGTTGCTCTTACTGAAGAAGTAGATCGTACAATCCTTCAGATCGTTCAAGGGTACTTTCACCTCTGGTTCTTATATAGGTTGACTGAAATTTATGTAATGGTGCCACTTTTAAGACCATTGACCAAAGAAAAGCACTTAGCTATTTATTTTGTACTTATAAGCTTTGTTGTAGGGTTTTTGATTCCCACCATCAATCAGTTCCCTGTCAGATCTACTGATACAGTCGCAGACAATGGACTTAATGTAGATATTACACTCGGCTATGCCGGATATTTTATGGCCGGTTATTTATTGAGCCGATATACTTTGCCAAAAAACTGGCGCAGAACACTTTATGGATTGGGCATTATAGGCTTTGCTGTAACGGTTATTGGAACAGCATTAAGGTCGGCACAAGATGGGGCAATGTATTCATTATTTTATGAGTATCTGACACCCAATGTTTTTTTTGCAAGTCTAGCGACATTTGTATTCGTGAAACATTCGATGCAGAATATAACTTTATCTGAAAAAGTTCAGAAAATGATTATCCATATTTCTAAATATTCATTTGGTGTTTACCTTGTCCATGTGCTGATTCGTGATCTGCTTTGGGATCTTGGTTTGAATACGACACTATTCACTCCATTATTATCGATTCCACTTATTGCTTTACTTGTTGGTGGAATCAGTTATTTTATTATCTGGGGTCTAATGAAGGTCTGGGAGTGGATAATGAATTTAGTTAATGAAAAAAACCAGAAAGCAACATGATCTACTCTTTTGCTTTCTATATTGAAGGAGAAGTAAGAATTGAGATATAGAACACATCTGGCAACTACATTAGCGATTTCTTTACCGCTAATGGTTACCTCGGATTCTCTTTCAGTGGAGAGTTTATCTATTGTAGCTTTAGGCGCCGTCTTTCCAGACATCGATGAACCACACTCCTATATTGGACGTAGAATGATCGGAATTAGTAACAGCATGAAAGTAGTTTTTGGACATCGCGGACTTACACATAGTCTAACAGGGCTAATTGCAGTAACATTTATTTTTTATTTAGGGCATACTACATTTGGTTTACCTCTGGAACTCGTCCACTGGTTTGCTTTTGGCTATTTAGCCCACTTAATAGAAGACTCTTTTTCTAAAAAGGGAATTGCCTGGCTGCAGCCACTTTCTAAGAAACGGTTTCAGTCCGGATTCAATAGGATTTATTATAATACTGGCGGAATAATCGAAAATATTCTCTTTGTTACAGCCACTTTAATTTTGATTCAGGAAGTTTTGCAGCTGAATTTTAGCGACTTTTCTTTTGAATATATCAATCAGTTTCTCCATTGAGCACATAACTTTGGATAGAAACTTTACTGCAGAATCATAGCAATAAAAATAGACTGAGATCAACGGGAGCCATGAAAATAATGTGGCTTCCGTTTTTAGTAGCGTATAAAGGTAAACTTAAGATATTTTATTACAAAGTTTGTAATAAAACGCTTTTTAATTTAAAATGAAAAGATAAAGTACTATGGAAACAATAGATAAAAGCAGAAGTAAAGGAGGAAATTAGATGCCTAAATATAAAAAGGTTGCCGAGATGATTAGAGAGCGGATCAAAAATAATACATATACAGTAGATGAAAAATTGCCTGATCAAAATTCTTTAGCTGATGAATTCAATACAAGTCGCGTAACGGTTAAAAGAGCTTTAGACCTTTTAACGACTGCAGGTCTTGTTTATACGATTCAGGGTTCAGGAACATACGTGAAGAGAAATGCGCTTCTGCAAGCTCAATCCAGTATTCAGATTGGACATAATGTAGGACTGACAACAGCTGTACAAGATGAAGTTGAATTACAAAGCGAAATCATTAAATTCAATGTGCGTTTTCCAGATGAACAAGAAAGGCAGCAGTTAATGATCAACAAAGAAACACCGGTTTATCATTATCAGCGCTTAAGGATTCTTGGAGGAAAACCTTATTCTTTAGAGAATACAGTAGTCCCAGTGCATATTATTCCCGGTATAACGGAAGAAGTCCTTAAAGATTCCGTTTATAGATATATAAGAAGAGAACTGGGGATTGTATTTGGAGACAATCGTCAAATAGTCCGTGCTGCCAAGCCTAATCAGCTAGATAAAAAATATCTTGATTGTAAAGATGATGATCCTATCCTAGAAGTGGAAAAAGTTATGTTTCTAAAAACAGGAACACCATTTGAGTATTCAAAAGTGCATCATCGTTTTGACATGGTAGAAATGTCTTTTATCAATCAAGATTCTTAAAATATTATAGTTATGTAAGGTGGTTAACCCCATTGGATATGGGGTTCTTTTTTAAATATAAAATTTGTAAATACAAATTTTATATTTAACTTTACATTTAGAAAATAAAAAGGTAAACTTCTTATGTAAGCAATTACAAAAACGGAAAGAACAAGGAGGATGTAGGATGGAAAACAATCGATTCATCAATGCATTAAATCAAATAGCGTACAAAATTAACAGTTACAAGTATATTATTGCTATAAAAAATTCCTTTACGCTATTATTACCGATTATTATTACTGGTGCGTTTGCAACGTTATTTTCAAGTATGGTTTTTGATAGTACCAATGGATTAGCTCAGATTAGCTAGTTAAGCTGGTTGGAGAATTTGAAACCGTTATCTCAGATGATCAATTACGCTACTATGGATATGATGGCGTTAGGTGCAGTATTTCTCATCGGGAATGAAATGGGTAAACTGAATAAATTAGATGGCCATTTCCCGGGACTATTAGCAGCCTTGTCTTATATCGCAGTAATTCCCACACCGATTGATGCAGTAATTGACACGGAAACCGTAAATGTCAGCGATGTAATCTCCAGCGAATACACCGGAGCAAGCGGGTTGTTCTTAGGTATGATCGTGGCGATTGGATCAATTGAACTTTACACTTGGTTAGGAAATCAGGACAAGTTAAAAATAAAAATGCCTGATTCTGTACCGACAAATGTATCGAGATCATTTTCAGCATTAATACCGACTGTCATCACAATCGTAGCCGTTGCATCAATCGCATTTCTGATCAATGCTGTAACAGGCATGCATATTTACGATATTATTTACAACCTGGTTCAAGCTCCATTAGAAAATGTTGTACAAGGACTGCCGGGTATATTGATTTTAATGCTGGTTTCACAATTATTCTGGGTTATTGGTATTCACGGGAACCAGATCATCAAGCCAATTCGCGAACCAATTTTATTAGTAGCTATAGCTGAAAATACACAAGCTTTTCAAGCAGGGGAAGAAATTCCTAATATTATAAACATGCCTTTCTGGGATATCTATATGACAGTAGGCGGATCTGGCTTAACGCTTGGTCTACTAATCGCAGTCTTTATTGGAAGTAAAAGAGAAGATTATCGTTCGATTGGCAAGCTTTCTTTTCCACCTGGAATCTTCAATGTTAATGAGCCGGTTATTTTTGGATTACCGATTGTATTAAATCCGATTATGGCAATTCCTTTTGTTCTTACACCTTTAGTAACAGGAACAATCGCTTATTTCTTAACAGCAATTGGATTTGCAGGCAAAGCGGTAGTTATGATTCCTTGGACAACGCCGCCCATCATTAGTGCCTGGATTGCAACAGCAGGGGACTTAGGAGCAGTTGTTACTCAAATCATATGTATAGCAGTTGCAGTGCTGATTTATCTACCGTTCATTAGAGTAGCGAATAAAGAAGCGAAGGTAGAAGATATTGAAAAAGAAGAATACGGCGAAGAAGTCGTTAACGGATAATTAGAACTATAAGAATCATTAGAATTAAAAAGTATAAAAGGGGTTTATTAAATGAAACAAACAATTCCAGAAAACTTCATACTTGGAGCCGGATCTTCTGCTTGGCAGACTGAAGGCTGGCAAGGAAAAAAAGAAGGACAAGATTCCTATCTAGACGCTTGGTATAAGAAAGAAAACTTTGTCTGGCACGAAGGATACGGACCAGCTGTAGCAACGAATTTTATGGAAAAATATCAAGATGATATTGACCACATGCAAGAAATCGGCTTAACACATTATCGCACCAGCATCAACTGGTCAAGATTCTTTACAGATTACGAAGAACTGGTCGTAGATGAAGATTACGTTGAGCATGTAAATAATGTAATCAATGCTTTGATCAAAGCGAATGTAGAACCGATGCTATGTCTTGAACATTATGAATTACCTGCCTATTTACTAGAAAAATATGATGGCTGGAGTTCTAAGAAAGTAGTCGAATTGTTTGTCGAGTATGCTAAAATCGCTTTTGATCGTTTTGGAGACCGTGTGAAGAGCTGGTTTGTTTTTAATGAACCAGTGGTAGTTCAAACAAGAGTTTATCTAGATGCGATCAGATGGCCCCATGAACAAAATGCAGCGAAATGGATGCAGTGGAATCATCATAAAGTGTTAGCTACAGCTAAAGTAGTTGCTGCTTATCGAAATGGCGGATTTGATGGACGTATCGGTACGATTTTGAATCCAGAAGTGACTTATGCACGTTCGACTTCAAAAGCTGATCAGAAAGCAGCACACATATTTGACTTATTCTACAATCGGGTATTTTTAGATCCTGCTGTTAAAGGAGAGTATCCAAAGGAGTTGCTTTCTTTACTGAAAAAGCATGATATTCTTTTTGAACATGATGAAAACGAGCTGGAAATAATTAAAAAGAATACCGTCGACTTCCTGGGCATTAATCTATATTTTCCGAAAAGAGTACAAGCACCAAAACATTCGTGGAATGAGAACGCTCCATTCCATCCGGAAATGTACTATGATGCTTTTGAATTACCAGGACGTAGAATGAATAAATCCAGAGGATGGGAAATTTATCCGAAATTAATGTACGATATGGCTATGCGTATCAAAGATGAATACAACAATATTCCTTGGCTCATTACAGAAAATGGCATGGGAATAGAAGCAGAAGAACGCTTCATGAACGATAAAGGAGAGGTCCAAGATGACTACAGAATCGACTTTATCGGCGAACATCTGTCATGGTTGCTGAAAGCTGTTAAAGCAGGTTCCAGTTGTGAGGGATACATGTTATGGGCCTTTACAGATTGCGTTTCACCAATGAATGCTTTCAAAAATCGTTACGGCCTAGTTAGAATTGATCTTGAAAACGACCGCGGCCGTTCACTTAAAAAATCTGGTCAATGGTATAAACAGATTATCGAACAGAGAGAGCTCGTTAGTGAAGACATTCAATATAAATAAATAGTATACGATATCTCAACAAGTTATTTAAAGCTTGTTGAGATATCGTTTTTCTATATTCTTTCCTTTTGACTCGCAAAACTTGGATAATCAAATTCAAATCCTACTATCCTTGGGAATAGAGCACTTGATTTATACTCAAATTCAAATTAAAATAGAGTAGCTATTTTGACAAATCGGACAGATTATGGTTTACTCAAAAATAGGCAAATGATTCGTAAGATTATTACATTTAATAATCTTTACATAAAGGATCGAGGAGAGAAGAAATGGAAGATAACTTAACATCGGCAGTAGATAAAAATACGATTCAGCTTGTCAGTCAGTTTTTTAAAGCAATCAGCGATCCAACCAGGATTTCCATCGTCTTTCTGTTACATGACAGAGAGTTAAGTGTCGGCGATATAGCAACAGCACTCGACATGAATCAGTCTGCAATCTCACATCAGCTGAGTACCTTAAAAGCGAAACGTCTAGTCAAACCAAGAAGAAGTGGGAAAACGGTCTATTATAGTCTGGATGATGATCACGTCCTGAAAATACTAGATCAAGTGATCACACATACTAGAGAAGAATGCTAAAACAAGCATGGAAAGCTTTAATAATCTCAGCTTTCCATGCTTGTTTTATTGTGTCTATAGAATCAGTCTTTGACCGGTAATAACAATCTCAAACCATTTAAAATAACCAGCAGTGTACTTCCTTCGTGAGCTAATACCCCGATACCAATGTCAACCTTGCCTACTAAATTTAATCCATTTAAAAGTAAAACAATGAACATAGAGAACAAAATATTCTGCCAGACCACTTTATCTACTTTTTTAGAAACTTTATGAGCATATTGGAACTTAGTTAAGTCATTTTGCATAATCACAGCATCTGCTACATCAATTGCAACATCCGTTCCGTTCCCCATAGCGAAACCAATATCTGATGCCACTAGAGCTGGTGCATCATTGATCCCATCTCCAAGCATGACGGTTTCCCCATATTGTTTTTGAGTGGAATGAATAATTTCTGATTTGTTTTCTGGCAGTACATTACCAATGACTTCGTCAATCGCAACTAGCTTACCGACAGCTTCTCCAGTAAGTTTTGAGTCTCCAGTAATCATAGCCGTGTGAATTCCTTGATCTTTAAAGTATTGAATGACAGTTTTAGCATCTTTATTCGGTAAGTCCATCATTGCGATCAGTCCCACCACGCTGTCATTCTCACTGAAATACACAACGGTTTTTCCTTCTTTGGCTAATGTTTCATTTTGTCTTTCGATTTCTGCTGGGACATTCGTAAACGTAGAAGGTTTTCCAATACGGTACTGTTTATTTTGATGTTCAGCAACTAAGCCTTTGCCAATTTCATTTTCTGCATCCATTTTTATTGAAGAAGCAGAAGTGAAGGCATCCAGTATAGCATCAGCTAACGGATGATTTGCACTTTTTTCCATGGCTACAATAACATCTTTCCAGTATTCAGTATTTTCTTCGTTGACAAAATAGTGGTCAGTAACAGCGGGTTTACCTTCAGTCAATGTACCCGTTTTGTCGAATGCAATGGCTTTGATTTTAGCTAAATTCGAAAGATAAGATCCGCCTTTGAAAAGAACGCCTTGTTTCGCTAAATTAGAGATACCTGATAGGGTTGTTGGTACTGCACTAGCAGCCAAAGCACAAGGTGAAGCAGAGATTAACATAATCATTCCGCGGTAAAAACTAGTATTCCAGCTCCATCCTACTAAGAATGGTGTAAGTAAGATAAATACTGGAACAACAATCATTACGATCGTTACATATTTTGGTTCTAATTTTTTAATCGTTGTAGCTGTTTTCGAAAGATTGGATTGTGACTGATTGACAAGTTCAATAATTTTAGAAAATACGGTATCTTCATTATTTTTAGTAACTTCCATTTTGAAAGAACCTTTACCATTTATCGTACTACCGAATACTTCATCGCCGGTAATTTTTTCTCGAGGAATACTTTCGCCGCTAATAGAAGCTTCATCAATATCACTAGATCCTTCAATAATCGAACCATCTGTAGGAATCTTGTCTCCTGGTAAGACCTGCAAATGATCCCCAATTGTCAAGGTTTCTACTTTAACTAATTTAGTTTCTCCTGTAGGAAGAATGAGCCTAGCTTCAGTAGGGTTCATTTCAAGTAAATGAGTAATTTCACGTTTGCTTTTACCTTCTGCGTATTCCTCAAGAAAATGGGCACCAGCGAAAATCAAAATTAACAAGGCACCTTCGTCAAAGTTACCGGTGATCGCAGCACCCAGTGCGGCAAGCGTCATTAGGATATGAACATTAGGATGAAATCTTTTCAAGCGCAGCGACTCGGTAATCGTTTCGCCTACTCCCTCTATCATTACATGGTAACCAGCAGTAATCATAGTAATGACGAAGAAAATATCTTCCAAGATATAGTTAAAAGAACCTATCAGTGCAATCAAATAGATAATTAAACCAATGAAAAAAAAAAGACCGGCATATTTCCGTGATCATGCGCATGTTCAGCATGATTATGTGCTATTTTAGCCTGTTGATGAGTTTCCATAGTAAAACACCCTTTAGTTGAATTTTTAGATCAATCATTTTTAACAAATGAATATCCGCTCATATGTATGGTTAGAGTATATATATGAATCATCATTCATTTGTCAAGAGAATTCTAGATTTTAATTGAAATTTATTGATTCAAAATACCTGTACCTATTACATTTTCAGATACAGTGAACGTATAATGGCGGAGCAATAAATAAGCATTGAATCACAAGGGAAACTGACTCTTATATAGGTCTTTATTGTAGAAAAATTTCTATACCCGTATTAAAACGGTTTGATTAATATAGATAAATGAACGGACAATATCTTAAATAAGAAAATCTATTATTATAGAAGAAAAAAGAAAGAAAAGATCTCATTTCAGAATTGAGATGGTAAGGAAAAGTGAATTTTTACCCCTTCATAGTTACTATATGCATTGAACCTTCAGTAAATCAGACTCTAATGTACTAACTGGCATGAAAAAGCTAGATGAGTCGAAAGGGAAACAATGTTTATATATCAACTGAAACAGGGAAGTTGGATCAGTTGAAAGATAAACAGTGTATATGTACCAACTGGAATAGAAAGGCTAGGTGAGTCGTAAGAGAAATAGTGTTTATGTACTAACTGGAATAGAAAAACTAGGTAAGAGGTAAGAGAGGCAACCTTTATGTATCAACTGGAACAAGAAAGCAAGATGAGTCGTAAGAGAATAGCTATTAGGCGGTAACTTAATTAGGAGGCACAATCAAATAAATCTACTTTTAAAACAATTATTCTAAATACGAGTCTGATAGGCAATTTTGCTATAGATAAATAAGTATACTAGGGGGGAGTAAGTTATTTTTCATGCGTTGACAAGTTTAAATCTCGAGTTTGACACTTAATTAAAACAAAAACTCTCTAACCCCTTATTTTTCAGGGATTTAGAGAGTTTTTTTGCTTTTGAAAAAGTGAGTACTA
>NZ_FOSJ01000087.1 GCF_900114235.1 Marinilactibacillus piezotolerans
TATGATCGTAAGGTCAAAACCGAATACGGCGAACTTCAGCTTCAGATTCCACGTGATCGGAATGGTGAATTTAAACAACAGACTTTCCCAGCCTATAAGCGAACCAATGAGACCTTGGAAGAAACGATTATCCATCTTTTTCGAAAGGGGATCACGATGTCCGAAATTGCCGATCTAATTGAGAAAATGTATGGCCATCATTATACGCCACAGACGATGTCCAATATGACGAAAGTCTTTTCTGAAGAAGTCGCTGCTTTTAAAAAGCGTTCACTAAATAAGCACTATGCCGCTATTTATCTGGACGCAACCTATATTCCTTTAAAACGTAAAACCGTCGATAAAGAAGCCATTCATATTGCCGTAGGCATCCGTCCAGATGGTACTAAAGAAGTACTGGGTTATGCCATCGCACCGAATGAATCGACCATAACTTGGAAAGAGCTACTAGAAGACTTAGTAAGTCGAGGCGTTCAGTCCGCTCTCCTCTTTGTGACTGATGGGCTTAAAGGGATTAAAGATACCATTCATCAAGTATATCCCAGTGCAGCCTACCAACACTGTTGTGTGCATGTTTCTCGCAATCTTGCCAGTAAAGTACGCGTAGCAGATCGAAGAGACATATGCGAAGACTTTAAAGCGGTTTACCAAGCGGACTCACGAGAAAAAGCGATTGAAGCTCGACTAGATTTCACAGAGAAGTGGCACACCCGCTACCCTAGAGTAACCAAATCTATTTTAGAGAACGATAGCTTACTGACCTTTTATGACTTTCCCGCTTCAATCCGAAGAAGCTTGTACTCCACTAATTTGATTGAGTCTTTTAACAAACAAATCAAAAAATACAGTCGGCGTAAAGAGCAATTTCAAAATGAAGCATCTATGGATCGCTTTTTAGTCTCAAATTTTGATCTGTACAATCAGAAATTTTTAACTCGAAGCCACCGCGGTTTCCAACAAGCTGAAGCAGAACTTTGGGAAATGTTTGGAGAACTAGAAGAAAGATAAGTTTTTTACAGAAGGAACTTTTTATTTACACAAACTTCTTGACGCTCTCACAATACTTCACCGTTGCAGTAATAAAATGGTCTTTTTATTTTCATTATAATATAATAGGTAGCGATTTCAATCAAGATATATTACAATCTATTACAAGGCATTCAATATTATTTTTCTAAATAAATTAATAGGCTATTTTGTTGAATTTCATTCTCTGGAGTTTGTCTTCTTAAAATAATATAAGTTAGAATGGGACAACATCTTGAAATTCTGAAATTAAACCATTTTTCTAGCATTCGAAGTTTAAGTGAATACTTTTAATTGGCCATAAGAAAAAGTCCGTATTGCTTAACTTACTCCTTAGAATCTTCTAACCACAACTACTCCTAACACCCACTAATAGATACTATGATCAGATTCTATCTTTCTCCCTTTATAAATCTGCACTAAAATATACCCACTAGCAAACAAAATACTAATTTTCAATGTAAAAGTTTTTCATTCATAGACTCTCCGCCAATCAAATTATTTCAGCACAAATAATAGATATGTTACTATCTACTTTTTTTAATATTCCCCAAATATGCAGGGGGATAAAATTGATACGATCCATAATTTTTCCAACAACTGGCTTGTTGCTTCGCATATGTTCCAACATAATAACCTTGCCGCCATTCTTGCAGACTCTTCGTATTTCTTTTAATCCTTTAACAGGATCAGGAACAGAGCAAAACACGCAGGAGGTGACCACTGTATCGAATGTATTATCTTCGAAAGTCATGTTTTCTGCATCCATTTCCATTAACGTGACATGATCCTTATCTTTACTCTTATTTTTAGCCTTTTCTAACATCTTTTCGCTGAAGTCTATTCCGGTGACTTCTTTATCTGTCGAATAAAACTCTAAATTTTTACCTGTGCCCACACCGACTTCCAATATTTTTTTCCCTTCTATTTTTTCGAATAATTCTTTTCTCCAATCATCCATCATCATAGATTCCATTGGTTTTTCCATGAGGTCATATATTTTTGATACGCGATTGTATCTATTTTTTATTTTGTTGTTATCACCAGCCAATCTTTCACCTCCTCAAAGCGGTTGCATGGACATATTTTACAGCTAACTTTTATATCATTTAAAATATTTAGAAGTAACTATTTTTATCTAGTTTACAGGTCCAAATTCTTTTTACGCCGACTATATTCTTGATCATCGATTTCTCCCCTGGCATATCTTTCATTTAAAATTTCCAGCGAAGAACTCTCTATCGGTCGTTTTTTCTGTCTATTATTTTTGGCTATCATGATCACTGACAAAACAATTACTAACAGCAGGACCGCTGGTATCGGCCAAAAGAATCCACTACCTGCTATTCCTGAGCAAACGCTACCGTACATTTTATCCTCTCCATTACTTTATTTTTTTGTTCTATTCAACTAAAAACTGCCCCATCATGCCTGAATCTTCATGCTCCAGTATATGACAATGGTACATAAATAGTCCTTTTTTATTGAATTTAGCTAAAAGCCTTACTTCTTCGCCGCTTTCCACCATCACAGTATCTTTCCAGCCTTGTTCATTTAAAGGCGGTTCTCCTCCATTTCTTTCAATCACTTGAAACTGTACGCCATGGACGTGAAGAGGATGTGGCGTCTCGCCGCTCATCATTCCCATTCCAGCAGACTCATTAGTTACGACCCATTCTTCCAGTTCATTCAAATTCAAGGTTTCATCGATTCTGTCCATATCCATTTGTTTACCGTTGATTGCGACCATTGGCCCCATGCCACTCATCACAAACTCTCGGGTTATAACGACGTCATCTCTGTCATATGGAACGATATCGACCAGTTCTTCAGGTATACCACTTGATTGCTGTGCTTCTTCAACGATATTTATCCTCATTACTTCATAGTCGCCGTCTCTTAAAACGACTTGGTCTCCTGCACTATATTCTCTGAAATCTACCAGTATCTCTGCTCGTTCAGCCGGCGCCAGCGACACTTCCTGCATTTCTATACTGTTTTTTAAAAATCCTCCATCAGACGCAATTTGATGAAACGCACGATTATCGCTGAAATTAAAATCATAGGATCGCGCATTTGAACCATTTAACAATCTGAGTCGAACGACTTCACTTTTCACATCCAATTCAGGCGAGATCGCTCCATTGACCAATATGGTATCTCCTTTAAATCCATCCATCACATCTCTCATGCCTAAGTCATAAGGAATCTGCCCATCCTGTGTAAATCGTTTATCCTGTACGACAAGAGGAATATCATTGACACCATGTTCTTTCGGCAAATCCAATGCTTTTGACTTTTCGTCTTCGATATAGAAAAGGCCAGCTAATCCTTTGTATACTTGTTCGCCTGTTTTATGGAGCAGATGTGGGTGATACCAGAGTGTGGCGGCAGGCTGGTCTATAGTGAAATAAGGTTCCCAAGTGGTATCTGGTTCCACCACTTGATGCGGTCCACCATCCATTTCTCCCGGCACCTCCAAACCATGCCAGTGAACTGTTGTCTGCTCATCTAATGTGTTGTTCACATTGATTTTTACATCGTCACCTTTATTCACTCTGATAATAGGGCCTAAATAATCACCATTATATCCTAGGGTTTCGGCTTCTTTACCTTCAATAAATTCCTTTTTTCCATATTGTACATTCAAATCAAATTCAGCTTTTCCTTCTTCAGGATTTTTATCCTCTAAAAGGGGCGGAATAGGTAATTTATTTCTTTCTTCATCAGCTCTATCATTTGTATTTTCTATATCGACTGACGGCCTATTTTGTTCTTCCATCGTTTCAAAACCTCTCCTTGAATTCACGAAAAAGTAACCGATATACATTATAAGCAGGATTATGGCAATCACTATGACCGCGTACCACTTTCTGTTCTTATTCATTTAATCATCCTTATCCTTTTCGCTCTATCCTTATTACTCAGGAAAAAAGCCACCCTAAATAAAATTTAAGATGGCTTTGATTTTTTTTAAAGCGCCAAATCTATTGATTTTCTGAGGATCTCTTCGATTTCTTTAGCCATATCTATTAAGCCGGGCTCATCAAATAAACCAATCAGAGCTTCTGGTCGGGTCATGCCCATATAAGTCTGACCATTTTCTTCTCTAACAATCATTTTACATGGCAGGACATAGCCTACATGACTGTTTTTATCCAGCACTTCTTTTGCTTTTTTAGGGTTACATACTTCTAATACAACGTAGTTATTTTCAAAGTCCAACCCTTTTTCATTTAATTTATCTTTGAAATTCAGCTGCCACAAAACGCCAAACCCATTTTCCTTTAAGTGTTCAGTTAAAGATTCAATAGCCTCATTCAGTTCTTTGTCTGTCTTTTTTTCATATACGACGTTCATTATTATCCCCTCCTTGATTTTCAAGTTATTATTTTAATTACTCACTTAATTTTTTCAATTTATCTCTATACTCTTCCTCAGATATTTCTCCTCTGGCGTATCTTTCTTTTAAAATATCTATGGCGTGGTTCGACTGTGACGATCGATTGTTACTTGAGCGGTTCATTAATAATTTGGCGATAATTACTATAGCGCCGATAATGACTAGAAATTTCAATCCATCATATACCATAAACCACCAGCTGTTTTCATAGCCAAAATTCATCATGTTATCAAAACCGTTACCCCAATAGCCGTGCATCTAATCCCTCCTTATCTATTCAATGATTCTTTTTTGTTCCTGTATTCTTCTTCTTCAATTTCACCTTTGGCATAGCGTTCATTTAAAATGTCCAGTGCACTGTTCTGTTTTCTTGAAGTACTTGCTCCCCCCTGATTATCTTCCATGTATTTATAAATGAAATAACCAACTACAACGATCAATATGATTCCCATATAGTCTCCTCCTTTTCCTTCTTTGCTTACCTTAACTTTACTGCCAAGTTATGGAGATTTTATGGATTCACGAATATACCTGAATTCACTAGTGTTGCATAAAACTTAGAATAAATGATTTTTATACATTGTTACTTTAATCACAAGTAGTTTTCATTAAAATTTCCAAAAAAGTCAATTGCTGGCGCAAGGGATGACTTTTTCCAGAAATTTTTAGG
>NZ_FOSJ01000096.1 GCF_900114235.1 Marinilactibacillus piezotolerans
ATGGATTAGTTCTACAAGAAAGTATATAAATTTTAGCAAGTAAGAAACAATAGAAACGTTGTATAGTATTTTACACAGGATTATGGACTTGACTGTTTTCTGAATTCATTAATCGAGTTAAACTTTCGTGCTTAAACTTCCCAATACCTGATCTGTCTGGTACTATTCCTTCAAATAGAGCAATTTCCTCAATATTTTCATAATTAAATTCATACAAATCATTCTTAATTATTGACTTAAACAACTTATTGTACATTTGTTCATGATTAATTTTAGTTAATTTAATTTCCATTTTTTCAAGTTTAGTAATTCCGTTTTCGCTAAACTGATTCCATGTTGCCTCGGAGACGTTTTCTAATAACGAGCTATTTTGATTAATAAACTCTACTAAGATTGAGTTTTCTTTTTCGTAGGCTTCGTTATCGCTATTCAAATAGATTAATCCGTCAAACACCAAATCTTTCAACAAGTTATCTCTTTCTTCACTTATACCCTTATTTTCATATTTCTTGATTGCGTAGGAAAGGAAATTTTTCCAAGTCGAGAACAAAGTCACAGTAAAAAATAGTATATTCTCAGTACCTTTTTCGTCATTATATTTTAAGAGATTCTCATACAAATCTAGTACAAATTTATAGTTATGGTTTTGTCTAGCCACAGATAATATTGTAGAAAACTGGTTTTCCATCTTCTTGTCTATAATGTACTCAGATAAACTAAAGTTAAGAATACCAACTTTTTTATAATCTTCATTCTTCAATATCTCAATAAGTGACTCTATATTTCTTAACTTTTTACTTGGGTCACCTTTACTAGATGAAAGTAAGTTTCTTACAAACAATTTGTCTTCCCTTTTTAAATCGTTTGGATAAAAGTAATTCATATAATCCTCATAATTTTCATCTATATAACCGTTGCTTAGTAGAAATAATATTAAATCATAGTAACCGCTATTCTTTATATCCTCGTGTCCTTGGAGTTCCTTTTCAAAATGATTACTATCAAAGACCTCTGAGAGAGGTTGCGTCTCTACTTGCTTTTTTTTTATTTTTAAATCCTGAATTTTAGAACTAACTATTACTTTTTTTCCATTTTTTATATCTTCCACTATTTTTTTATCTTGTTGATATTCAGGTGTATCTCCCATTTTCTTCAAAAGCGATTCGAGTGAAATAGGTTCTGAAGATTTGGTGTACAGATTACTATAGTTTTGATATTTTTTTAATTTTACTTTTGATAAATTCTTTCCTTCAAGTACTTTTCGTACGTACTCCATTCTTGTGGGGTACGTATCTTCAGATTCACCATCAACTAAAATGCTTTCTGTTGTCAAATGAGTTTCTTTTAGTCTATCGAAAGAAACTAGTGAACTAGATTCCAACTCTTCTAGTTCACTTTCCAGATTAAAAATTTCACTATCTATAATACTTTTTTCTTGATCATAAGTATCTCGCTTATTATTTAGAATCGAATAAATAAATCCTTTCCCATATTGCAATTGAGAAAAATCCCTAGGGAAAATATTTTTATATGTTACCATACCTAACAATTTATTTTGATCTAATGAAGACGTATTAATTTCACTATCGTATATCGTATACTCGTTAAAAATATTTTTAATTAACCTCATATCATCAATATAAAATGATAAGTTTCTCAAAAAAGTTCTATCAATTTCTTTAATTGATCCAAAAATTTCCATCATCTTATTGAAAGAATTAGACGAGCTAACAGTTGGTACTACTGGAATAATTAAATCAAAAAATTTTGTCCTATCTTTTGATACAAAAATATCATCTTTTATGAGGTATAAAAACACTAATTTCTTATGAGTGTCTTTTCCTGCTAAATCATCTTGCTTTCTTTTATTTATTAGCTGGTTAAGTTCTCTAAGTTTTCTAAATACATCAGTACTTCCAAAGCGATCTAAATCTTCGAATACGATAACATCTGCACCACTATTTTCAAATAGATAAATTACTTCGTTTAAATGCTCATCAAAAAAAGAATTTTCACTATTTTTAAAAAGCTCAATTTCATTCCCACGAATTGAAACCTTTCTGATTAACGATCTGTTGATTTGAGCACTTCCAAAAACATAAGTTAAATACCCAATCAGCCCCAAAAGTGCAGCAGCAGCAAACACCCTTAAAGAAGGATTGATTGTACGGTACAGCAAATTCATGTGATTGATTTGTACGAAAGCAGCCCAATCGTCAAATCTTAATAAGAAAATTGAGAATGCGAGCACTAACGGTACTATAATCGCCCACACAATAATTTTTCTAACTGAATTGTTCTTTTTAACTTTAGTAAAAGCTTGAGGAACATTTTTAACATTAACCTGGTGCAGTAGCTGATTAATAATTTTACCTTCTATTTCTTTGAATTCTTTAAAAGGCTGAGTAGGAGCTTCACTTATTTTTTGGTTAACCGATTTCATTTCTGGAGTTACTTCTTGTTGATTTAATACTAGTGAATTGCTATCATCATCAATAGTATCGTATTTACCAAGAGCTACATGAATAAATTTCATTTGTTCATTCTCTGTTTTGTAACTTTCAATTATACTACTTTTTCCTGCACCATAGGGTCCAGTTAATCCTACATTGTAAATACTATCATCTTCCATCATTTGATTAAGAGCGTCTTCGTATTTACCTAACTCAACATCATTAACTGGACCTAATGATTCAAAAATATACTTTTTTTCTTTATTTTTTTACTGTTACCTGTGTCTGCTTCAGACTTGTTTTGACTCAGTGTCTCTATTTCCTTTTCTGAAATTATCAGTCCTTTAAACATACCTCTCCAAGACATTATTCTTTCTATGTATTTATCATCCACTTATAACACCCTCTTTTTTACTTAGGATTTACTTCTAAATATTATTATACATCAAAACATTAATTTATTTGCTTAAACTAAGTACCAATAGGGTATACTCTGAGAGTGTAAAATATCTTGTGTAAATAGAAAAAAGGAAGTCCCTTCTGTAGAATAGAGTTACCACACTACATTCACAGAAAAGAGGACTTCCCT
>NZ_FOSJ01000066.1 GCF_900114235.1 Marinilactibacillus piezotolerans
AAATTATCATGCGTGTAGTAAGCACGGTTATCTTTAATGTCCAGAAGTGATTTTGCCAAATCAGAAAACTTGAAGGTATCCATTACTTCTTTAACTAAGACTAAACCCGAATCACTCGATAAACGACCACCTGTATGCGAAATGATGATGTTTGAATTGAATTTTACCTGGTTTTTGTGTAAGCTAATCATGAAGAGAACTCCTTTCT
Organism: Marinilactibacillus piezotolerans; assembly: GCF_900114235.1. GTDB lineage: Bacteria > Bacillota > Bacilli > Lactobacillales > Carnobacteriaceae_A > Marinilactibacillus > Marinilactibacillus piezotolerans. The sequence goes on from NZ_FOSJ01000066.1 coordinate 209, forward strand.
TATGGTTGGTTTAGACACCTTTACCATATCAGAATGGGGTTCTTTTTTCATCACTTAACAGGTGAAAATGAAAAAGTAAATTTAAGCTGCCGTTAGGCAGTTGGCACATGTTTCAACGAAAAGTATGAATTGTTCAGGATTAAGGTAGTTAACTAATAGATAAAATTCCGATTTAAGGTAGTACATAATGTATAATTAAGGTAGTATGTAAATAGATTGAAAATAAACTCAAATACTTATACACATAAAAAAACGGGGTTATTTTTGTAAATAAAAGTAGTACATATTATCAAATAACGGTAGTAATTAATTAGTAGTTAAGGTAGTATATATATAATAATTATGGTAGTTAATAATTTTATTTTTCGATCAATAGAGGTAGTATATAATTATTGATTATGGTAGTGTATAATCAACAATTAAGGTAGTAAGTAATGATGTTTGGTTAATTTTACTATGGACAAATAGAGTTACGTCGGATATTCTAAACATACAGTAAAAATTACATAAAAAAAGAGACGGAATAAATTGATTTACAACAATCAATTTATTCTGAATCACATACCACCAGTATGTGTTCTTGCTCGTCTCCGGAGTTTATAAGTTGCTGGTAACAACTTATGAATTATAATTTTTAGACGGATTTTATCTCCGCTTAATAATTATTTTACCATAATCTGACGGGCACTTCAATTAATGAGAGGCTTATTTGATTTGCAATGAATCAAATTTGTAATGCTTTCTACTGAAGAGGACACATTTATATTAAGTGTGTCCTCTTTTTTGTGGGAAGGATTCGATACATATGTACAATATTCTGGAAGTGTATTCTACAATATTGAAAAAAGGTTTAAGAAAATACAAGTATAAGAACAGCAAAGGCTGCCCCCCAAACTTTAAAGAAGCTCCTGGTAAAAAAGGTGTGACTTTTGCTTTCCGTAACAAGGAAAGTATGACTCAAGCAAGAGGATTCATTATTACTTCAGAAGAAGCTATCTACGAGAATAAAGAAAAGCTCTCTCACTGGACACCAAATGTTTACAGCTGGGGTGGATACATAGATCCAAATAGAAAACATGTTATGGGGTTTTTTGAAAGAAACTTACAACAGATTAATACCTTCGTGATCGATTTTGATTGTTCTAAAGAGAATGTAAGTAGTGACGATATCTTAATAGCTGGAATTGAACTCAATACGGTCCCTACGTTGATACTAGAAACGCCCAACGGTTATCAAGCATACTTTGTGTTGGACCAACCTAGCTATATTTCTAAAGCAAATGATTTCAAATCTTTGAGAACCAATAAGGCCATTGCGAGATCATTGAAAGTAGCCTTTTCAAAAGAAATTGAAGGAGCCGACTTTGGCTGCAATCCCTTCGGTGTTTTTAGATTTCCACGTGAAGATAACATTGTCTACTATGATCCGACTAACTTATTCAATTTCAAAAAGCTAATGGCTTGGTCCGTGAAAATTAGTGATGATCAAAAACAAGAAAGACAATTACTTCAGAAAGACAATTTTAAAAACGCTGATTTTAAGCAAACAAAAACAAGCTGGTTTAGAAGCTTATTGAACGTGAAGACGATAAAAGGTGGTAAAGGATTGCTGGGACGAAATTCCGTAATTTTTACGGCTTCTTTGGCGTGCTACTCTTCAAAAATGGAGAAAGAAGACTGTATTGACTTAATGGACGAGTTCAATACGTTTTTGGCGAGCCCACTATCCGATAGAGAAGTGAAGAAGATCGTTAGATCCGCTTATTCAGGACGTTATAGTGGCGCTTCTGCGCAGTATATTCAGGTATTAGAAGAACATTTGGGAATCACTCAAAATCGTTCTGAGAGCTTAAATAAGGGCGCCTGGTATAAGTTCGCAAAGCCCAGAGGAGAACGTGAGAAAACGTATTATTTGGAGTATCGACTAGATCTAATTCAAGCGATCGAACAAACAACCCATTATTCAAATGAAGAGAAAAGAATTGATGAAGGAGATAAAAATCCCTGAATCAAGCCTTAAAGACCTTTTAAGAATGCTGAAGGAAGATCACTAAGTTATCATTTAAACACAGCAAGGAAGAGACGAATATACACGTTTAGGAACTAGCAAAAGTGTTATTGTCAATCTCTTAGGGAAAGAAAAATGGAACTTAGTAAAGGATAAACTGGATCTCATAAAGTCAACATCGACTTCATGAGATCCAATTTAATTTTACGTATAGAGTTTTTTCTCATATCTAATCAAAAACAAATTTTTGAACTATAAAAGACTTTTTTAACAATTAAACCAACGAAGCTGGATCTTGTCTGTCAGACTGTATTAATGAGTCATGTATAGATCGATGCTGGAATTGATTGATTCTTTCATCAATAATTCGTCCGTTATCGACAATCAGAGCATTATTTAAAATCTTGTTGGGACGGTTTTCTACTAATTTATCGATATAGTTAGCAGTTTCTGAAGAAATGGCATTTGAAGAAGAGCGATAGAAAATAGTTGGGGTATGATCGACTGCGTAATGGACAACTCCATCAACTTCGTAGATAGGATTATTTAAAGAGGTAGGAACGGTGGTTTCAATGGCACCTTGCTCGTCACAGCTAACGTCAATAAACAGTGTACCAGGTTTGAATTGTTTTAAATCTTTTTGGTAAATAAGATGATCCGTGCGAGAAGTATCCCATAAGATCGCATTGACAATAACATCGAATTCAGTCATTTCTTTTTGAAATAACTTTTCTTGTTTGCGGTTATAGACTTTAACATCTGCACCTAAACCGATTAAAATACGTTGGGCTCCCCGTGCAGTATTACCGCGCCCTAAAATAGCTACTTTTGTATCATACGGCATTACGCCATTTAATTGATAGGCATGCATAACAGCAGCTTCTCCAGCTAGTTCATTATTGCGCCAGTAGGAATGGCGATTGTCTTCATACATGTCTTCCCATGCATAGGCAGATAACTGATTAGCAACTAATGTATCTGTTATTTCTTTATTCTGTACTGCATGGACCCATCCAAATATTGTTTGACCTGGATGTAAATCTTTTATAAAAGTAGCATCTCCGATTTTAGGATCGCATACGATATCCTGTGCCAAAGCAACCTTCCTAGAAACGATTTGGCAACCTAAAGCTGCATATTCAGTATCAGAAATATTTAAATCGCTTCCATAATTTCTTTCAAAGAATAACGCTTCACGATGTTTTAATTCTACTATGTCTTTAGGTAATAAGGCAATTCGCTTTTCACCAAGTTTGTGGCTATTGACAAAACCGATTGTTTTAAATGGTTTTTTTAGCATATTTCCTAACCTCCTAATTATGATCCATAAGTGTGTTGAGCAACATTTAGTACTTTATTATCTCATTAATGACAGCTAGATACAAATTTATATTAAAATAGTGTATTAAGACCTATTTTCACATAAACTTGTACTTCAAAATTTTTAGAGATTAATTAATTTATTTATAGACATTTAATCGTTTAAGCTTTTTTATAAGTGTAATAATCTTGAGCATGAATTACTGTAAAGCCAACAGCTTTATATAATCCTAATGCATTAGTGTTAGTTGTTTCTACTTCTAGATGGACAGAGTAGCCTTTTTTACTTTGCTCTTGTACGAGATAACGTAATACGTTGCTTCCGATGCCTTTTCCTTGGTACTCAGGAAGAATTGAAAAACCGTAAATCCATGCTTGACTGTCTTCTAGATAGATCTGTATTTTACCAATCGCTTTATGGTTCACTTCAATCATGAATAAATCAGTATCTGGATCATTGATAATGTTGCTTTCATTTGCCAAGGCATCTTCTTCGGATAAATCGAATGCTAGCATATCAAGTTGAATCCTTAAGTCTGCATCTTTTCTTTCCGTAGGGCGTAATTTGAATCCAGAGTAAGAAACGGTTAGTGGTCTTGGCTCCCATTTCATCTGATGTTCAGTAAAGCTATAGTCTGCTTTTTGTTTCTTAAGAAAATCCTTTGCTTCTCTAGCTGTAGAGGGAGCATTTAATAAGATTTTTTTATAACCGATTTTAGCCGCTGATTTCATTGATTTTTTAAATAATTTTGTGAACTGTCCTTTCCGGCGTTCTCTGGGTTTAACCATACCAGTTACTTCAACAGTTGATCCAAAAGGATATAACCCAATAAAAGCTATTAATTCATTATTTTCATAGTGTAAGAAATCAAAGTGATATGCTTCTCTATCGCGAAGCATATCCCAATTCAATTTTAATTCAATTTTATCAAATACTTCTACTTCTTTTTGAAGCTTTTCTACATCGTAAAGTTGTTCCATTGTTAACATGTACAAGCCTCCGAAATTTTTTTGTTAATTGGCTGTTATAGAAAGTTGTTTATTATATATCGGTCAAGTAAAGAGTACTTTTATGATGATGGATTAAGAAAAGGCCAATAAATCATTATACAATAAAACAAATAGATTAATATACTATGATTTTATCATAATTGTTCAGTGTATAGCTATTTTAAAAGGTTGCTCATGACAAATCATTATATAAGAAAATAAACAAGTGAAATCATATAAATTGCAAAAATGAAAACGGTTGTATTACAATTAGTTTACCTAATAATTTACTTATTGTGATCATTTTGTATGGGTGATAGACTTTTGGAAAGGGAGATCAATATGTTAGAAAATCATGATTCTAAGGTGAGAATAGGAGCGCTTTTTACAGGAGCTTGTGCAGTGCTTTTAGCGGCATGTGGTAACGAAAGTGGTGCTGGACCAGGCGGATGGGGACAGAATCTGGAGGAAGTGATGGAGATGGCGAAACCATTCAACTGAATATTATGCAAGGAAAAGTAGAGTTTAATGAACAATTCAATGAACTAGCGGATCAATACATGGAAGAGAATGAAAATGTTCAAATAGAAATAACCTCTGTCGGAGGTGGGACTGATTATTTCACACAATTAACAACGAGATTTTCTTCTGGTGATGAGCCGGACATATTCAGTGTGGCTGGTCCAAATGAAATTGAACAATTTCAAGATACAATGGCAGATATGTCAGATACAGAAGCAGCAGATGCAGCTTTAGAAGGCACAATTGAAAATGTCACGCATGATGATGGACGAATTGACGCTATTCCATATAATTTAGAAGGTTATGGATTTATTTATAATAAGGAAGTATTGGAACAAGCTGGAGTGAATCCAGAAGAACTTTCCACTTATGAAGAATTACAAGAAGCGGTTGAAACAATTGATAATCAAAAAGAAGAATTAGGAATTGAAGCGGTATTTGCATTACCTGGCGCTGAAAGTTGGGTCATGGGAGATCATTTAGCAAATGTTTATTTATCACCGGAATTGAATGAAAATCCAGTTGATGCATATAATGCAGAATCATTAGCGTTTGAAAGAGCTGATGAATTTAAAAATATGCTAGACTTACAGGCAGAATATTCTATAGAACCTGTACTCAGTTTAGATTATTCTCAACAAGTAGAAGAGTATTTCTCTCTAGGACAAGTTGCCATGATTCAACAAGGGAACTGGATCTATCCTACCTTAGAGCAGATGGATCCTGAATTTGCAGAAAGCAATGTGGGAATGATTCCAATACCGTTAGAGGGGTACGAGGACCAATTGCCAGTCGGTGTTCCTAACTATTGGGCAGTAAATAGTAATAACGATGATGCTACAGTACAAGCAGCGAAAGACTTCTTGGATTGGATGTATCTGTCGGATGAAGGAAAAGAGTTTGTAGTTTCTGAATTTAACTTTGTTCCTGCTTATGAAGGATATGAAGACATGGAAATCAGCGATCCACTTTCTCAAACGGTTTACGATTATTCACAAAACGGTGAAACGTTGGGCTGGGTCTTTACAGGCTTTCCTACTGGTTATCAATTAAATGAATTCGGACCTAATTTACAAGCGTATCTTGGTGGAAACATGAGTTGGGAAGAAGCGATCGAAGCATCAAAACAAGCTTGGGAGTCTATGAGACAGTAAATACGCTTGACAAGGACCGGTGAAGCTTGATGAATCACGGTCCTTGTCTTTTTTTAAGAAGTGAATGTTTGATTCAGAAAGGAAGTAGTGAGATGAGGAATAAAGAATTTGCATTTTGGTTATTTATTACCCCCGTATTACTTAGTCTTACATTAGTAGTGATTCTTCCCGTAGTCATGGGTTTGTTTTATTCTTTTACTAATTGGAATGGATTGAATTTTACCAGCTTTGTTGGATTGAATCATTATAAGCGGTTACTTGGAGACGAACAGTTTCTGCAATCACTTTGGTTTACCGTTAAGTTTTCAGTTGCCAGTATTATTTTACTGAATGTTATTGGTTTGAGTCTGGCACTTTTAGTAACAAGTAAATTAAAAAGCAGGAATATTTTAAGAACAATTTTCTTCATGCCGAATCTGATTGGTGGTTTGATTTTAGGATTTATCTGGCAATTTATTTTTATTAGAGTGTTTGCTTCTATTGGAGAATTGATTGGAGTGGAGTCACTCCAAGTGTGGTTAGCGACGCCGGGTACTGGTTTCTGGGGGCTCGTCATTTTGACTGTCTGGCAGATGGCAGGCTATATCATGATTATCTATATTGCTTATTTGCAGGGAGTTCCCAAAGAACTATTGGAATCTGCAGAAATTGATGGAGCTACACCTTTTCAAAAATTTAGACATGTTATTTTTCCTTTGATTGCACCAGCATTTACGATCACGATGTTTTTGACCCTTTCAAATTCATTTAAAATATATGACCAAAACTTATCCTTAACAGGCGGAGGTCCGTATAATTCTACGCAAATGGTAGCCATGAATATCGTGGATACAGCATTTTCAGGGAACCAGATGGCTTATGGACAATCTAAAGCAATTATATTCTTTCTGATTGTTGCGGTTATTTCTCTTAGCCAAGTCTACTACAATAAGAAAAGAGAGGTGGATTTATAATGAAAAAGAAGAAAAAATCTCTCTATCTATTAGAGGCACTGGGTATCCTTTTGGGAATGATCTGGATTTCACCATTTTATTTGATGATTGTTAATAGCTTCAAGGATCCGAGAGGTATCTTTTCCAATGTGCTAACGCCTCCTTCAGAATTAAATATTGAAAATTATCAGCAAGCGTTCGAAGATTTACAGTTTATCCGTTCTTTTTTTAATTCTCTTCTGATAACAGTAGCCAGCGTTCTCGTCATTATTATTTTTTCTTCTATGGCAGGGTACGCATTAGCTAGAAACAAAAGTAAATTAAGCAGTATTTTGTTACTGCTGTTTGTAGCAGCTATGCTGATTCCTTTTCAATCAGTAATGATTCCGTTGACCTCAAACTTTGGTCAAATCGGAATGCTCAATCGTCTGGGGTTGATTTTAATGTATTTAGGATTTGGCTGTAGCTTATCGATCTTTCTTTATCATGGTGCCATGACAAGTATTTCGGTTACGTTAGACGAAGCAGCAAGAATGGATGGGGCCAATAAATTTCAGATTTTCTGGAGAATTATCTTTCCTTTATTGAAGCCGATCTCGGTTACGGTAGCTATCTTAAACGTTATCTGGATCTGGAATGATTATTTACTCCCTTCATTAGTCCTAGGAAATAATAGTCAGACGATTCCCATTCGCATGTTTTATTTCTTTGGACAATATACGAAACAATGGCATTTAGCTTTAGCGGGACTGACCATTGCCATTATTCCGGTTATCATTTTTTACTTTAGCTCTCAGAAACAAATCGTAGAAGGTGTAGCAGAAGGCGCTCTTAAATAGCTATTAAATCAGCAAAGGAGAAAAGACATGTGGAAAGACAAAGCCTATTCTGTGGCATATGAATTATCAGATAAAATCAGTAAATTATTTGTAGCTAACTTGTTATGGATTATTTTGAATAGTCCACTTCTGATTGTGGTGATTCAACTCCAGATCGTTACTCAACCCAGTAGCTACTATGTATTATTACCTCTATTATCTTTAGGGCTTCCACTTTTCTTTTTTCCATCTACCCAAGCTTTGTTTTGTCTAGTAAGAGATATAGTATTGCAAACGCCGGTGTCTACAGTAAAAACATTCTGGAGGTATTGGGTTAGTAATTTTAAAGAAAGTTTAAAAATGGGGATACTACTATCAGGGTTATTTACTGGACTTGGTCTTCTCATATATTATAGCTGGTCAATTAGTTTTATTCTATTTACTGTAGCATTTATCGCTTTACTTTTTACTTTAATCATAATGGTGCAATTATTCTGTTTTCAAGCTCACTTTGAGATGCCATTTATTTGGAAGTTGAAAAGAGCACAACAATTGGTTTTTGCCAGAATTTTTTATTCTATTGGATCTTTTATGTTAGTTCTATTCATGATTTATGCAAGTTTTGAAATAAGCATAGCCGTTTTTGTATGGATGACGCCAGTAGCTTGTGTATATACAAGTTTTATTATATTCAATTATCAGTACAATAAGATTATTTCAAATAAAAAAGTCCAATGGAATCGAGACTCTGAATCAATGTAAAGAGTTCTTTTAGAGGTTTATATCAGTATTTGCTATAATTGACTAACAGGTCAAAATAGAGGGGCGAATAAATTGGCAATTTTAGAAGGCTGGCTAGAATATTTAAATGAAGCAGGAATTACTTATTGGCTTGGGGGTATAGCAGGATTAATTAGTATACTAGTTGTTAGGTCTATCTTAAAAAAAGTCGGTAAACGATTAATTCAATCAGAAAGATGGCAAGTACTATGGAAAGCATTTGTAAATTGGACTACGCTTTTTGTTCTAGTCGTTTATCTGCTATCTTACTTATCCAACACACCATGGCTGTATGAAACACTTTTTACTTTTGGAGACACCAGGGTCACGATTTTTTTGATTTTAGCAGTCCTTTTTGTGGTAATCGTAGCGATTCGTTTTTCAAATGCGGTAAAAAAGCATGTGTTACCTAGTGTGTATTCTAGATACGAGCTAGACAGAGGAATGCAGGCTACGTTCAATACGTTATTCCAATATGTTGTTGTAGCACTGGCGATTCTGATCGCATTATCTTCTCTTGGATTTAATTTGACTAGTTTGACAGTATTTGCAAGTGTGTTAGGTGTTGGGATCGGGTTTGGACTACAAAATATTATGTCGAACTTTATATCAGGTTTGATTATTTTATTTGAACGTCCGGTTAAAGTCGGCGATAGAATCATTATTGACGGAACAATCGCGGATGTGGAAGAGATTAAGATGCGCGCAACAATTGTAAGAACAAGAGCAAATGAACGAATGATCATTCCTAATTCTTTCTTTCTAGAAGAGAAATTCATTAATAGATCTTATGCAGATACTAGACTTCGTATTTCTGTTGAGGTAGGAGTCGCTTATGACAGCGATGTTCACTTAGTGAAAAAGCTTATTGAAGAATCGATAAAGGAATTAAACGAAGAAACTTGGCATAATATTTTGACAGATCCTGAACCAAGAGTCTTCTTTGAAAATTTTGGAGAATCTTCTTTAGATTTTAAAGTCTGGTTCTGGATAGATCAGCAGACTGATGAAAGAGAATTCCGTATTCCTAGTGATCTGAGATTTAAGCTGTTTGAAAAATTTAATGCCCATGATATCGAAATCCCTTTTCCACAGAGAGATTTACATTTAATTCAGCAAGAGAAACCTGAATAATTCATAACTCTGTATTTTAAGTAAATCTCTTAAAAAAATCATTCTCGCTTTATTTATTTTGATAACTTTTGCCCAAAACAATCTTTTTAAAGACTCTTTTCATTTTTGTAAGTGCCCAAAAATTACTTTTGTATAATTTTGGGCACACTTATCCCTTGGAACTTTTCTCTTAAATAAATAGTATCCGCTTAGTTTATACCCATGAATGGGACCGCCTCAGGCGGTCGAAGACAGCATAGAATTCTTTATGATAAACGTGATAACTAGACAGTTTAAGATAGACTTGCCTACCTGTTTGGACAAGTTTCCCGGCTACTTTAAGTAATT
>NZ_FOSJ01000021.1 GCF_900114235.1 Marinilactibacillus piezotolerans
ACTTAAAGTAGCCGGGAAACTTGTCCAAACAGGTAGGCAAGTCTATCTTAAACTGTCTAGTTATCACGTTTATCATAAAGAATTCTATGCTGTCTTCGACCGCCTGAGGCGGTCCCATTCATGGGTATAAACTAAGCGGATACTATTTATTTAAGAGAAAAGTTCCAAGGGATAAGTGTGCCCAAAATTATACAAAAGTAATTTTTGGGCACTTACAAAAATGAAAAGAGTCTTTAAAAAGATTGTTTTGGGCAAAAGTTATCAAAATAAATAAAGCGAGAATGATTTTTTTAAGAGATTTACTTAAAATACAGAGTTATGAATTATTCAGGAATAAAATACAGGTAGTCTATCAACCATTAGAAAAGCAGTTTTTATCAGATCCTAATTGGCTGCAAGTATTGGTAGAGCAGATTTTATCCAATAGTTTGAAGTATACAAAGACCGGTAAAATTAGTATTTTTCTAGAAGATGGACATACATTAGTTATCGAAGACACTGGTGCCGGAATTCGCGAAGAAGACTTACCAAAAATTTTTGAAAAAGGATATACAGGGTTAAATGGCAGACTACATGAAAAATCTACGGGACTTGGTTTATTTCTATCGAAAAAAATCTGTAGCAGATTAGGTCATAGACTGCATATTGAGTCAGAATTAGGGTCAGGTACTAAGGTATACATTGACTTTAAACGTCCGGATTTTCAATTATTCGACTAACCTTACAAAGGAATCTTACATTTTTGTAAGGTTCCTTTTCGATATGTAAGATTGGATAAATGCTGAGTCATTAGCAAAGCGGTATCCTTAAGATACAAATAAGGAGTGAGTATAATGACATTTATGGAAGTAAATAATTTGAAAAAAGTTTACACACCACGTTTAGGATCAAAAGGTACAGAGGCATTGAGTAGTGTTAATTTCTCAGTAGATAAAGGCGAATTTGTTGCAATCATGGGAGAATCTGGTTCGGGAAAAACAACTTTGCTGAACATTCTTTCCACGCTGGATAATCCGACTGAAGGTGAAGTATATTTAGATGGCACACCGCTTTCTGAAATTAAAGATAAGTCTATTTCAAGATTTCGTAGAGAGCAACTAGGGTTTGTATTTCAAGATTTCAATCTATTAGATAACTTTACGATAAAAGATAATATCCTACTACCACTAGTACTTGCACGAACATCTGTAGATAATATGGAAAAGCGTATCCAGCCATTAGCTGAAAATCTAGGTATTGGGGCTTTGCTGGACCAATATCCTTACGAAGTTTCAGGTGGACAAAAACAAAGAGCAGCTGTTGCCCGAGCATTGATTACAGAGCCCAAAATTGTTTTAGCAGACGAACCTACAGGCGCATTGGATTCAAAATCTTCTCAAAGTTTATTAGAGTTGTTTGAATCTATTCATCAGGAAGGTCAAACGATTTTAATGGTCACTCATAGTGCTCAGGCTGCCAGTTATTCTAGCCGAGTATTGTTTATTAGAGATGGACGTGTTTATCATGAGATCTATCGTGGTGGACAATCAAATGAGAAATATACTGAAAAAATCACGCAAGCTCTTTTAGTGTCTTCAAGTAGAGGTGAGTACAATGAAGATTAGTTTTATTTCAAAGATGGCTTGGCAGAATATCAAGTCAAACCGTAAATTGTATATTCCTTACATGGTTGCTGCAGGCACTACAGTAGCGATGTTTATTATGATGTCAGCCCTCCTGACAAATAAGTTTGTTCAAGAACGGTCAGCCGTACTTACCTCTTTGTTTGGAATGGGAACAATTGTAATTGGGATATTTTCTTTAATCTTTATTTTTTACACAAATAGTTTTCTAATGAAGAGAAGAAAAAAAGAGCTAGGTCTCTACAGTATATTAGGACTGGAGAAAAAACATGTTAATACGATACTAGGAATGGAAACTGTTATAGCTGGTAGTATTAGTATAATTTCTGGGATCATTGTAGGTATATTGTTTGGTAAAATGAGCTTTTTAATTTTAAATTATGTATTAAATTTCCCGGTGGAGATTGAATATAGTATTGGCTGGAACACATTTGGACTGACGATTGCTTTGTTTATAGGAATCTTCTTTTTGACTATGCTTTTCAATATTACCCAAGTAACTTTTTCAAACCCTATACGTTTACTAAAAGGTGGAAAAGAAGGGGAAAAAGAACCGAAAAGTTCACCGATTCTTTTTGTGCTTGGTCTTCTATCATTAGGAGCAGGTTACTATATCTCTTTAACGATCGCGGATTCAATGAGTGCTTTGACCCAATTTTTTGTAGCAGTATTATTAGTTATCATTGGAACGTATCTCTTATTTACGGCAGGCTCTATCATCGTTTTAAAACTGTTGAAGAAAAATAAAAAATTATATTATAAACCAGGTCCTTTTATTTCAATTTCTGGAATGTTATACAGAATGAAACAGCATGCAGTAGGATTAGCAAATATTAGTATCCTTTCAGTAATGGTTATTATTGCTGTTTCTACTACAATTACTTTATTCTTGGGAACCGAAGAGACATTAAGTATTCGATTTCCTGCAGAGAATAAGTTAACTATGTCTCCCCCAGATATGTCAGGAGAAGAATTAGAACAGAATGCTGAAGTGCTTTATGATCGAGTGGAACAATATACAGAAGAACAAAACCTTCAAATTAAGGATGGTGTTAAATATCAATCTGTAAACTTATTTGGAAATTTAAAAGAAAATGTTTTCAATATAAGAGAGATAAGAGATGCTGATGGAACGATGCTATTATTATTTCCTTTAGAGGATTTTAATCAAATGAGTGCTGAGGAGTATAATTTAAAGGAAGGAGAAGCACTTATTTACAGTAATGAATCTTCTTTAAACTTAGATTCTTTTACAATTGCAGAGAAGGAATATAATGCTATTTCATTAAAAGAAGTTCCTAAGATGATCAAAGCTAATACCCAAATTGTAGATACTATTATAGCGGTTCTTCCTACAACTCAAGATATTGATGAAGTATTAAGTTATAACAATGAGCAACCTGGTAACACTAAAACCCAATGGCAGGCTGAGTACCACTGGAATACCACAGGATCAGAAGCAGTAAAAAAAGACTATGCAACTGAGATAAACGGAATTACACAAGCCGATGACCTGGAAGTGAGTGGTTTCTATGAATCTAGAGAAACAAGTCGTCAAGAATGGTACAGTATGAATGGCGGATTTTTATTTTTAGGTATTTTCTTAGGCGGGTTATTTACAATAGGTGCTTTACTCATCACCTATTTCAAACAAGTATCAGAAGGATACGATGATAGGGAAAGAATCCAAATCATGCAAAAAGTCGGATTAGATAAACAAACGACTAGACAAGCTACACACTCTCAAATTGTCTGGATGTTCACCTTACCAATTTTGACTGCTGCAATTCATACAGCATTTGCCTATCCGATTATCCATAAATTATTAATGATCTTTGGCATCATGCAGCATAAACTATTGATACTTTGTACCGTAGGAGTAGTGGTTGCATTTGCTTTAATTTACTGGATTATTTATAGAATTACTTCGAAAGTATATCTAAGTATAGTAGAATAAAAATAGAACAAACCATTTCAAGAACGTTTAGAATAAACGTTTTTGGGGTGGTTTTTGCTTTCAGGAATGATTATAACAGAATTGCATTATAATGTGTTGTATAAAATTAAAACAATTCAGACAAAAAAAGAGCCGAGTACTCAAGGTACTTGGCTCTGAGAGATTATGCGTATAAAGACTTGATTTGCTTTTGAACATCTTTATTTTCCAGAAATTCATCGTAAGTTGTTTCAGAGCGGTCAACCACTCCGTTTGGTGTAATTTCAATGATACGATTTGCTAATGTCTGGATAAACTGGTGGTCATGTGACCCAAAGAGAATGGCACCTTTGAAATCAATCAGACCGTTATTAAGGGCAGTAATAGACTCTAGATCCAAATGATTTGTAGGATCATCCATTACGAGTACGTTAGCTTTACTTAACATCATCTTAGAGAGCATGCAACGAACTTTTTCTCCTCCGGAAAGGACAGAAACTTGTTTCAGTACTTCTTCGCCTGAAAATAACATTCTTCCTAAAAAACTGCGCAGGAAAGTATTGTCGTTTTCTTCTTTCGAAGCATACTGACGTAACCAGTCTACAATTGTTGAGTCATTGTTTTCAAATTCATTACTTGTATCTTTAGGCAAGTAAGATTGAGAAGTTGTTACACCCCATTGGAAGGATCCGGTATCAGGTTCCATTTCACCCATGATAATTTTGAATAGGGTTGTAATGGCAACATCGTTCATACTGGTAAAAGCAACTTTATCATTTCTACCTAAATTAAATGATATTTTATCTAGAACTTTTTTACCATCAATCGTTTTTGAAAGATTTTCGACACGCAATAAATCATTTCCGATTTCACGTTCTGGTGTGAATCCAACAAATGGATAACGTCTAGAAGAAGGTTGGATATCATCTAAAGTAATTTTATCCAACATTTTCTTACGGGAAGTTGCTTGTTTGGATTTAGAAGCGTTCGCACTGAATCGAGCGATAAAGTCTTGTAGTTCTTTGATTTTTTCTTCTTTTTTACTATTAGAATCTGCCGCAAGTTTAGAAGCTAGTTGACTAGATTCTAACCAGAAGTCGTAATTTCCAACAAATAATTTTATTTTACCGAAATCAACATCCACCATATGTGTACATACTTTGTTTAAGAAGTGGCGGTCATGGGAAACAACGATAACAGTATTTTCAAAGTTGATCAGAAAATCTTCTAGCCAGCTGATTGATTGAGCATCCAAACCATTGGTAGGCTCATCTAGGAGTAATACATCCGGTTCACCAAATAGAGCTTGAGCAAGTAAAGTCTTAACGTGTTGTCCACCAGTTAGTTCGCTCATTTTCTGGTTATGCAAAGTTTCGGGAATACCTAGACCTTTTAAGAGAGTCATAGCTTCAGGTTCAGCTTCCCATCCATTTAATTCCGCAAATTCTCCTTCAAGTTCAGCGGCGCGGATCCCATCAGCATCAGAAAAGTCCGCTTTTGTATAAATCGCATCTTTTTCCTGCATGATCTCATAAAGGCGTTTATGCCCCATGATGACAGTATCGATAACCGTTTGATCTTCGTAGTCATAGTGGTTCTGCTTCAAAACAGCCATTCGTTTATCTGCTGGAAGAGAAACATTTCCAGAAGTAGGAGAAATTTCCCCAGATAGAATTTTTAAAAAGGTAGATTTACCGGCGCCATTTGCACCAATTACACCATAGCAATTGTCATTATTGAATTGTAGATTCACATCATCAAATAATTTTTGATCTGAAAAGTTTAAACTTACATCCGTTACAGTAATCATTAAAATATAGCCTCGTTTCTTTTTGATCTTTATCACAAGGCAATTAATGCCCATTAGGCTCTATTATACTTTATTTTGAAAATAATGCATTGTTTATGAGAAGGGAAAAAGAAAAAAATTGGTAAATTTAGAAACTGTCACAATTTATTCATTGCACACAATGTAATTTGTGTAAAAAAGCAGGTTTTTATATAAGAATAAGTAATATAGTCTAAAAAAATACAATGTTATGCTATAAATTTTATTAAAAAGTAGTCGATAAGTATAAGTGAAAGCGGATAAAAGGATATTTTTAAGATATTCCTAATTCGTATTAAGTGACATTTGTCTTTTTTGGTACTATAATAAGCTTGCTTTCAATCATTTACTTACTTCTGATTCTGAATCAGCAGAGGAAAGCAAAGGTGTTTTTAACAAAAGGAGACTGAGGAAGATGATGGAGAATGTAAAGGTTGAAAAAGATGGGTTACATGAAAAATTAATTATTGATGCTTTAGAACAGAACATTGCAATTATACGATTCGATATAAATAGAAGAGTCATTTATGTAAATGATAATTTTGCCAATGTACTCGGATATAATAAAGAGGAATTATATGGGAAAGAGCATAAGTTATTTTGTTTTCCTGATTTTTCAGAGAGCCCGGCTTATGAGGAATTATGGAGAAACTTATTGAGGGGTATGAGTTTTCAAGATAAGATCATTAGAAAAAATGCAAATTCTGAAATTGTCTGGCTTGAAGCAACATACTTTCCTATCTATGATGAAGCGCACAACGAAGTGATTGGCGTTGCAAAAGTAGCGACTGACATTACGGCAAGACAAAATGAAATCGAAAAAGTTACCGATGATCTAATGGAAATGTCTAAAAAGTTGACTGAGTCTTCTCAATTAGGGATTAAAAGAGGAAAGGACTTATTATCTGAAAGCCAAGAAATGAGCAATTTGTCTGCGGTAATTACTAACAACCTAAGTGAACTTCAAAAGAAAAATAGATCCATTCAAAATATTATAGAGACCATTCAAGATATTGCTTCAAATACTAATTTATTAGCAATTAATGCTTCGATAGAAGCAGCACATGCAGGAGATTATGGATTAGGGTTTGGTGTTATTGCACAGGAAGTTAAAAACTTATCTCAAAAAGTTTCTGAATCTGCCCAAACGATTGGAAAAGATATTCTAGCCGTCACTAACAACATCAATTTAGTTGTAGAGGGAAATGGACAATTGAAAGAGCGGATTGAGATGAGTGAAAAGGAAATAGAAGGTACGATAAAAGAATTTAACCAAATAGATTCTGAATCAAATAATTTACAAAAGCAAGCAAAAAAACTAGATACGATCATTTAATGTAGATAGATTAGAAAGATTGTTAATACTGATTAACTATAAGATGAAAATAATAAGGTATCCAGCTTTTTTGATAAAATAAAGCATGAGATGCCTTATTATTTTGAATATGTACAGCTTTTTCTATCGAAAGAATTTTTCTTATGTTACTTTAGGAGTGCGATTATTTGATTGGGAGGTATTTTATGGGGACTTATGACCAGCTACTAAAAAGACAACACGATTTTTACGAAACCGATAGTACAAAAAGTATAGAATTTCGGATACAAGCATTAAAAAATCTGGAATATTTATTAAAAGCAAATGAACAAAAGCTTATGAAAGCTATGAAAATAGACCTGAATAAATCTGCCTTTGAGTCTTATTCTTCTGAAATTGGGATTGTTTTACACGAAATCAGCTTTGTAATTAAGCATTTAAAGAAATGGAGTCGGCCAAAAAGGGTGAAAACGTCCCTAACGCATTTGGGATCAAAAGGGTATGTCCATTATGATCCTTATGGAACAACCTTGTTGATAGGACCGTGGAATTATCCTGTCCAGTTGACGTTGTCACCACTTATTGGGGCTATAGCAGCAGGCAATTGTGCAGTTGTTAAACCTTCTGAATTAGCACCGAATACTGCAGATGTATTAAGTCAATTGATTAGATCAGCCTTCCCGGAAGAATATATTACCGTAATCCAAGGTGATGCAGAAGTAACGCAAGAACTCTTAGCGCTAGATTTTGATTATATATTTTTTACTGGAAGTGTGCCGGTTGGAAAAATCGTGATGGAGGCAGCTGCAAAAAACTTGACTCCAGTAACATTGGAGCTTGGTGGAAAAAGTCCCGGCATTGTACATAAAGATGCTGATATCAAACTTGCAGCAAAAAGACTTGCTTGGGGGAAATTCATGAATGCAGGTCAAACGTGCGTTGCGCCAGACTATCTCTATGTACATAGAGAGGTTAAAGAGAAATTTAAAGAGGCGTTGATTGATGCCGTGAAGTCTCTTTATGGAGAATATCCGCTTAAGAATCAAGCATACACGCACATCGTGAATCAAAATCACTTTCACCGAATTGAACAGTATCTTACAGAAGGAACCATGGTCTATGGTGGGGACAAAGATTTGAACCAATTAGTCATTGAACCTACAATCCTAGAAGAGGTGGCTTGGGAAGATTCTGTCATGCAACAGGAGATATTCGGGCCAGTCTTACCTATTTTAGAATACGACGACTTGTCAGAGGTGATGGAGGGAATTGCTAGAAATCCTAATCCGCTTGCTCTTTATCTGTTTACCCAAGATCAGCAAGTGGAAAATCGGATTGTAGGATCGGTATCTTTTGGTGGAGGGTGCATTAACGACACTGTGTTTCATATTGTGACACCCTATTTACCATTTGGTGGGGTTGGAACAAGCGGTATGGGAAGCTATCATGGGAAAAGCAGTTTTGAGACATTCTCTCACCAGAAAAGTATCTTGAAACAAACGACTCTTTTTGATAATCCTTTCAGATATCCGAATGCTAAAAATGGGTTAAAGATACTCAAGTATATTATGAGATAGTATTATAGAAAGAGGTATTCCCCTAAATGGCGAATACCTCTTAGTTTATTTTCAATCTTTAAATCCCATAAGGATGCCTTTAGTATATTTAAGGGTTAAGTAACTGAAATAAACTTCTATTCCAAAAACAACTACATAAATGATCCACATATTAAGTTCTATAATAAAAGGTGTCAATAATAAGAATAGGATGACAGGGAAAGGAAAAATAACTAGTGCAAGAAATAGACGAACCTTCTTACTTCTTTTTTCATTTCTAAAAAAGCTTTGTCCTGACTCTGATATTACAAAAACGATAAAATTAAAGACCAGTTCAAACAGATCTGCCAATTTAAATCCCATCCCTTTAGTGATAGTAGAAATCTTCATAGAAGAATTATATTATAAAAGCCAACCAATTAAAATAATGATTAAAACAATGATTGGAGCAGGGATTTTTCTACTGGATAACAAAAGTACAGTGACTGCAGTAATGAGGAGGTTATCCCAAGAGAGACCACTTTGCTGAGTTAATAAGACTGCAGCGATCGCAATCAAACCACCCGCTACAGCAGCTACTCCTCTTAAAGCAATTTTAAATCCTTTAATATGTTTAATTTTCTCCCACATCGGGTAAACAAAATAGATAAGCAATAGGCCCGGAAGAAAGATGCCGATTCCTCCAGCTATAGCCCCAATGGTCTGATATAAGGCTGAACCTGAACGTGCAGCCATCCCCCCTGCATAAGCACTAAAGCTGAACATGGGACCAGGGATACCTTGAACCAGTCCGTAACCAGTTAAAAATTCATTACTGCTCATAAGCTGATTGACTTCGACTAATTCACCATACATCACGGGAATAACCACTTGACCACCACCAAAAACGAGATAACCATAACGATAGAACCGCTCGAATAGCTGAATCAGCTCATTATCAAAAAAGACTGCTAGTAACAAAGAACCAAAAGTGAAAAATAGAAATAATCCAAGATAAGGATAGGGTGGATTTAATTTAACATGGTTCCATAGATCTTTCTCCTTTGTTGAAAGAATACTAATAAGTCCACCGGCTATTAAAACAGCTGGGAAAATCCAGGGGTCACGGATAAAGTAAGTTATGCCTGCTCCAAAAAATAATAAGAATAAAGTAAGAGGGTCTTTGACAACTTTTTTCCCGATACGATAGGAAGCAACAATGATGAAACCAACTGCCATAGGGCCTATATATCTTAATATATCCGTAGAAATTTCCTGATCATTTAGAAACTGATACAGAAAAGAAAGAACGGTCATGATTACTAATGCAGGCAGGGCCCAGACAAGCATAGTTAGAAAAGCTAACCAAGGACCGCCGGTTTTGTGACCTATTGCAACGATTGTCTGCGTACTGCTCGGACCCGGTAAAAAACTGCATAAAGCAATTAATTCGACTAACTCTTCTTCTGAGAGATAGTGCTTTTTAGTCACTAATTGGTCTGTGAATACACTGTAGTGAGCTTCAGGGCCCCCGAAAGCCCCCAGCGAACAGGTGAAAATATCCATTAAGAAAGATTTCCATTTTCTGACTGGAAGGGTCCGATTTTCAGTCATTATTTCACTCCATAATCATAAGAATTTATAGTTATATATTAAAGATACAATAAAATTCTATTGACTACTATAGAAAATTTAAACTTTACAATATTTACAATTCTCTGGTTGCCCCTCTTAGCAAGTATTGATATACTTGCTTCATCAAAATAAATTGATTAAGGAGTTTAGTGAATGAGTCAAACTAAAAATGTTTTGATCGATGCACCTGAAATCTCCAATTATGCGAAACAATTTAAAGCATTATCAGATCCTATTCGATTGACCATTCTGCATTTATTAGCTTTGAATGGCAAATCTTGTGTATGTGACCTGGAAGAGGTTCTGGATCTCCATCAATCTAAACTTTCGTATCATTTGAAGATATTACTGAATGCTAAACTGATCAAAAAAGAAGTTTCTAAAACTTGGAGTTACTATTGGGTAGAAGAAGAAAAAATTAATGAGTTGCTATCTGATCAATTTTGCTACTTTTTAAAATCAGAAGACGATAACTGCTGTTAAAAGGAGGATATTATGAAAATTGTTGTGATTGGATCGGTCGCTGCTGGAACATCTGTAGCTGCTAAGGCACGTCGAAATGATGAAACAGTCGAAATTGTAGTGTATGAAGAAAACCTGGATATTTCTTATTCTGTGTGTGGAATGCCTTACTATTTAGGTGGAGAAGTAGAATCGATTGAAGAATTGATTCCTAGAAATCCTAAATGGTTTAAAGATCGCTTCGAAATTGATATCCATACAAATCATCACGTAACCGCTATTCATCCACTCGTCAAAGAAATTGAAGTCTATGATAAAAATTCAGAAAATGGATTTAGAGAAACTTATGATAAATTAGTGTTGGCGACAGGATCTTATTCTTTAACACCTCCGCCATTCAACTTAAACACTTACGAAAATGTTTTTCACGTTAAATCGATGGACAATACGAAAGCTATTGATCAATATATGCATAATCAGGAAATCAAAAAGGTAGCAATAGTTGGTTCTGGTTTTATTGGATTAGAAATGGCTGAACAGTTTAAACAAAAAGGCTTAGAAGTATCAATTGTTGAGTTGGCAGATCAAATCTTCCCTAAAATTGATGCAGATATGTCTTATCATTTGAAAGAAAAATTGAAAGAAAATAATGTCAAACTACACCTCGCAGACAAAGTAGAGTCGATTACAGGAGATAGAAAAGCGGAGCAGCTCCACACAAACGCAGGAGAAGATATTCCAGTAGATCTAGTTATCTTGGCAATTGGCGTTAGACCGAATGTTTTTTTAGCGAAAGATGCTGGTATAGCGTTGGGTGATACTGGAGCAATCAAAGTTAATGAACATATGCAGACTTCAGAAGAAGATGTCTATGCTGTCGGAGATGTCGCTGAAAGTTTTAATTTGATCACTAAGCAGCCTTCCTATATTCCATTAGGTTCTACAGCCAATAAAATGGGAAGAATTGCAGGAGATCATCTTACTGGAGGATCTTTATCCTTTAAAGGAATATTAGGTACAGGAATTTTCCGTTTATTTGATTTAACAGTTGGTTTTACAGGGTTATCTTATAGAGAAGCACAACAGTCCGGATTTGATCCGGTTGTGATCCACAACATTAAACCAGCTCATGCAACCTATGTGGGTGGTAAGAATCTACTAATCAAAGCTGTTGCAGATCGAGAAACAGGAAGAGTATTAGGTGCGCAAATTATCGGACCTGAAGGGGTAGATAAACGAATAGATGTGTTAGCCACTGCCATCACATTTGGTGCGAAATCGGAAGATTTATTCCATTTAGATTTAGCTTATGCACCACCCTTTAGCACAACAAAAGATCCGGTATTATATACGGGAATGGTTCTAGAAAATGCCCGCACTGGTCAGCCAGTCATTACACCAGAAGAGTTAGTAGAATTACAAGAGAATCAGAAAGTGATTCAAGTCGTAGATGTTAGATCAAAATCGGCTTATGCAAAAAATCATGTTAAAGAGGCTGTCCATATTCCGATGCCGGACTTACGTAAAAGAGCAGCGGAATTAGATAAAGATAAGCTCACGGTTGTTTACTGCAATAAAGGTGTAACGAGCAATACTGCCCAGAACCTCCTTTTGAATATTGGTTTCAAGCAAGTTTATGTATTATCTGGAGGCAATACCAACTATCAGTATTATATAAAAAGCAAAGAAAATTAATGTGTAATAAGTTGTTCTTTTAAACCATGTTTAGTTGTAATAGTAGACATGGTTTGAAAGAACAAATTTTAGAGTAATAAATCAAAAATATTTGATGAATGATGTAAAGTGGAGGATAAGAATGGAAAAAGAAAGTAAGCAGCAAGCAGCAATTAGTATTTATCGAAAGATATCTAACGGTCTGGGTCTTACTATGTATGGCAATAGGAGTTATGATTGGACAATTCATCCCCTGGATTCCAGATGTTTTAAGCCGTTTTGAATATTATCAAGTCTCTATTCCAACCGCTATCTTGATTTGGATCATGATTTTCCCTATGATGCTTAAAATTGATTTTTCGAGTATAGTAGATGCAACTAAAAAGCCTAAAGGATTATTTTTGACAACAACTATCAACTGGGCTGTTAAACCCTTTACGATGTTTTTGATTGCCTCATTTTTCTTTTTGTTTGTCTTCAATGGATTTATTGAAGAGGGGTTAGCACGAGAGTACATTGCAGGAGCTGTTCTTTTAGGTGCAGCACCATGTACGGCAATGGTGTTTGTATGGAGCAAGCTGACAAACGGGGATCCAGCTTACACATTAGTTCAAGTTTCAATCAATGATATTATTATATTGGTCTTGTTTGCCCCAATTGTTGCATTGCTACTAGGCGTTGGTAATGTTGTCGTACCATGGAATACTTTGATACTGTCAACAATATTATTCGTTGTCGTTCCTTTAGTGCTTGGAATAGCAGTAAGAAAGTTAGTAGTCAGTAAAAAAGGAGAAACTTACTTTGAAAAAGCCTTTATAAGTAAGTTTGATCGAGTAACGATGATTGGATTATTGCTTACTTTGATTATAATCTTTTCTTTTCAAGGAGAACGCATTGTACAAAATCCCATTCATATCTTATTGATATCAATTCCACTTATTTTACAGACGTTTATCATTTTTGGTGTGACTTATTTTGGAGCTTATGCATGTAAACTACCTTATAACATCGCTGCTCCATCTGCGATGATTGGAGCAAGTAACTTCTTTGAATTATCTGTAGCTGTTGCTATCTCGTTGTTTGGCTTAAATTCAGGAGCTACGTTAGCCACTGTGGTAGGCGTGCTAGTAGAAGTTCCTGTTATGTTATTACTGGTTAAAATAGCCAACCGTACACAAAAGTGGTTTAATTTTAAATAATAAAATTTTCAGTCCAGAAAAACCAGGTGTAATCACCTGGTTTTTTGCGTTGTACAATATTTAAAGAAAAGCTACAATATAAATAGAACTTTTTTCACAATAAGTCAATCATACATATAAACCAAAGGAGCGATTGCTGGTGCAGGTAATTCTAAAAGATAAAGTAGATGTTGTTGTGGTAGGGGCAGGAGGAGCAGGAATGGCTGCTGCTATTTCTACAAAGTTATCTGGAGCAAATGTTGTTTTGGTTGAACAGCTTAATGAGATCAAGGGTAATACAATCAAATCTTCCGCGGGAATGAATGCTTCAGAATCAAAATTTCAATGTAAGCAAGGTATTATAGATTCTAATGAGTGCTTTTTTCAGGAAACATATAAAGGCGGAAACCAGACAAATGATAAAGAGTTACTACGATATTTCGTAAATCATTCAGCAGATGCGATTGATTGGCTGGATGGATTAGGCATCACTTTATCGGATTTGACCAAGACCGGTGGGATGAGTGTGAATAGAACACACCGCCCAGCAGATGGATCAGCTATTGGTCAATATCTAGTGTCTGGATTATTGAAAAAGATAAAAGAATTGAATATTCCAATCCTATTCCAATCAAAGGCAGAAAAATTACTAGTAAAGAATAGCAAAATAGTTGGAGTACAAATAGAAGATAATTTGAAGGAAAAGAAAAAAATATTAGCAGATTGTGTTATCGTAACTACTGGAGGATTTGGTGCTAACAAGGTATTATTACAGAAGTACGCACCGCAGCTTGATGGAATCATTACAACTAATCATCCAGGAACCCAAGGATCAGGTATTCAAATGATTCAAGCGATCGGGGGAGCTGTTCGTGATTTGAATCAGGTACAAATTCATCCAACAGTTCATCAAGAAATAGGGATTTTAGTAACTGAAGCTTTGCGAGGAGAAGGTGCACTACTTGTCAATAAATGGGGCAACAGGTTTGTTGAAGAATTAGATCGACGAGACGTTGTATCAGATGCGATTTTAAAGTTGGAAGAACCCTATGCTTACTTAATATTTAACAATAAAATCAGAAAACGAGTACTCGCTGTCTCCTTTTATGAATATAAGAAAATGGTTTATTCAAAAGATTCTATTGAAGCATTAGCTCAATATTTGAAAATGACGGAAATTAATTTAAAGCAGTCAGTTAAAAAGTGGAATGATAACAATGTAAGTCAAAGTGTAAGAGATGAATCCATTGAATCCTCTATGGATGGTGGGCCATATTTTGCGATTAAAATCGCACCGGGGATTCATCATACGATGGGTGGAGTAAAAATCAATATCCATGCAGAAGTGTTAAATAAAAACGGAGAAAGCATTAAGGGACTTTACGCAGCTGGGGAAACCGTTGGCGGATTACATGGACAGAATCGAATTGGCGGCAATGCTATTGCTGAAACGATTGTCTTTGGGAGGACCGCTGGGGAGTGTGCAGCCCATTATGTGAATATGAAAATAACTGGACAAAGGAGAGAGTAAAATGAACATTGTTTATAAAGAGACAAAGGAAATTGATGTAAGTAAAATAAGAGAGTTATACTTAGATGTAAAATGGACTGCCTATATTGAAGATGAAACGATTATACAATCCATCATCCCTAATGCGCTACACGTTATATCAGCTTGGGTAGGAGAAGAGCTGATCGGACTCGTTAGAGCAGTGGGGGATGGCGTCTACATCTTATATATTCAAGACCTTTTAGTGAAAGAAGCCTATCAAGGTAAAGGAATCGGCAGCAAACTATTGCAGAAAATGATTAATGATCATAAACATATTCCGCAAAAAGTCTTAATGACAGAAAATCAGGAAAAAACAGTTCATTTTTATGAAAAGAACGGATTTATGAAAGCGGACGGAGGAAATGCGGGAATAGCTTTTGTTCAGTACCGTTACTAACCCGTTATTGAATATAATATCAAAATAAAAAAAGGACATCTTTTGGGAAAGATGTCCTTTACTAATTGGTTGAAGTTATTTAGAAACGTTTACTGATTTTAGGCTTTGCGCCTCTACCTGCTGCTGATTTCTATAAAGCATATCGTAATGCGCAATATCGTCTTCGTAATAAATATCTGAAATAAGTTCGAAACCGAAAGACTCATAAAAGTCTTTCAAATAAGCTTCTGCTTGGATTTGAACTTCTCTTTTAGGATAGCGAACGGTTATATAATTTAAGGCCACTTGCATTAATTCTCTTCCATGACCTACATTTCTGCAGTGTTCGGGAACAAGTACACGACCGATTCGTACCTTTCCATCTTGTAAATAAACACGGCAATACGCATGTACTGTATCTTTACACCGTTTTACTAGGTGTGTGGCACGTAGATCAATATCATCTACTTCCTGATAGGCAGCAGCTTGCTCTACTACAAATACTTTTGTTCTTTCTTTTAAAATTAAATGAAGATCTTTTGCGCTCAATTCTTCTAACTGTTTATATTGCCACATACGAGTTGAATACCCCTCCCGGACATTGATTTTTAAATTAGATGAAATGTCCTTGAATATTGAAAAAGTTGTGATGAATAAATGAATTTTCTGTGTAGATAATTCTTGATTCACTTCAGTATACATAAAATAAAAAAATACTCAACCGGTCATGAAAATTTAATGCAAAAATATAGACTTCCTCTATAAAGAAAGCGCTATCTTTGTTATAGTTTTTTACTATTAATTCATTAAATTATATATACATCATTTTCAGCTTAACTTTTTAAAGAAATTCTTCTATGGCAAATGGAGAAAATAGATATTTACAAAAATAATAAAGGAATTATAGAGACTACAGAAAATAAATCAAAAAAGAGATTTTAGAACACAAAAATAAGTCCGCACTTTTTCAAGTAAGGACTTATAATTGGGGTTGTTCATATAAAGTTGAGAGGCAATATATGAACTACGGTAGAGGTCTATTGTTTTGCTACGGATCGATTCAGTCGGCTTTAGCAAGGAGAAAATAGATAGGAGTTAAGCCTTGATCTCGTAACTTGAACACAGTATACTACAAACTTTTTCCAAACTCGGAAAATAGTCATATAATGGTATAGAACATATAAAAAAGGGAACAAACTGTTCGGTTTAATTCTGTTTTGCCTCCACCCCCCTAGATAATCAGTCGATAAAAAGAGGGGGAACTTAATTTATGAATGAATGTATTTCTTCTTTAAGTAAATTTTTCAGTTCGTATTCCTCAATGATATCTAGAATATTTAATCCCTTACTAATCCATTCTTCTCCTTTTTCATCACCGGATTTAATCAGGGATACACCTTTTCTAGCATAACAAACAGCTAGCATATCATGTTTTTTTAATTCCTTGGTATAAGGAATTAAGTTTTCAAGAGCGGTTAGTGCCTTATCGTAATTTTTACTATCCATAAATAGATAAACTAGATTGAATTTCAAGTTATACCTTAATTTTGCACTAGTGTTGAATCCTTCGTATTTTTTTAGTTGATCGATTGCTCGGCTGGAAATATAGATTGCAGTATCTGCATTGAAAAAAAACATAATATTATTGACTAAATAGATTTCAGTCAATCTCCATTCATCAAACGCTTCAATCCTATCCCAGACTGGCTGAACATACTTTCTTGCAAGTTTGATATCATGTGTTCTTCCAAAAACAATTAGCGATTCATAAATAGATTGAATATCTTTTACGACGGTATCTTCAAATTCAGTTAAGTAATCATCCGCTTCTTTTTTTAGTTTTTCCAATTCATCAGGGACATTATATTTTTGATTTACAAACGAATAAAGAATTTTACCTTTTCTGGAATAAGTATATTTTTCTTGTATAAATAAAAATTCTTCCACAGTCATTTCTAAACGATCCAATATAGCAAAGAGTTTGGAAGCAGCAGGTTCCGCTTCTTCTCTTTCTATTTTTGAATAAGTTGATTGTCTAAGGATACCTTGTGCAACATACTTTTGGGTATATCCTTTTGATTCTCGTATTTTTCGAAGTAGTTTTCCGGGTAAATGATTGAGAGATAGTTTCTTACCATCAAAATTATTCATAAATATCCTCTTTTATCAATTAGCGTTTAAGAAAATTATACATTTTATGGCTGAATTTTGCTATAATAATGATAGAATATAATTGCTTTTTAAGAAAGGAGCTGCTTTAGTTGAAAAAGAAAATTGCTTTAATCACATTGGCGTTGATGTTTGCAGTACAAGTGTCTTCAACACCAGCTGCTTATGCAGGAGATTATTCGACTACAGGTATCTGGCTGATTGGGACTGGCCCAACCTAGTCATATATGTATAATAGAAAAAACCATTTAGCATGATTATGCTAAATGGTTTTTTTCTATTAATTTCGTAAGCTTGTAGAAGAGGAATCTTATTTGAGAAATAGTCTTATATTTTTTATTAATTTCATGAAACAATTGCTCATAAAGCATTGTATTTATAGGTGATTTAGTATAAAGTGAAGAGAGTGACTTTGTGAAACAAAAGCTGTTTCACGAGTTGAAATAAAAGGAGTTTTTGGTTATGAATCCAGAGGAATTTAAAGCCGAGTTAGAACGTCTTGGTCTACCGATTACTGACGATAAGATGACTCAATATAAACTTTATTTAGAATTACTACAAGAATGGAATCAAAAAATTAATTTAACTGCAATAACTGAACGAGAAGAAGTTTACTTGAAACACTTTTACGATTCTTTAACTGCAGGGTTATATGTAGATTTTAGTAAAGGGGTCCACAGCTTATGCGATGTAGGCTCAGGTGCTGGTTTTCCCAGTATCCCCCTGAAAATACTTTACCCTGAACTTGAGGTTACAATTGTTGATTCACTGAAAAAAAGAATCGGTTTTTTAGAAATTATTGTTGATAAGCTTAATCTATCCGGTGTCACGCTTTGTCATGATAGGGCAGAGACGTTTGGACAGAACAAGTTGTATAGAGCAACCTATGATTTCGTAACTGCTAGAGCGGTAGCGCGAATGAGTGTGCTGGCTGAATTATGCTTGCCCCTTTTGAAAAAAGATGGCGTCTTTATTGCTATGAAAGCTGCGCACGCACCTGAAGAAATGAAAGCTGCCAATAAAGCAATTACTACTTTAGGCGGTAAATTCAGAAAAGACTTTTCTTTTGAATTGCCTAAAGGAGCAGGAGAAAGACACATTATTCTGATTGATAAAAAGAAAGAAACACCCAATAAGTATCCAAGAAAACCAGGAACACCAAATAAACAACCTATATAATATATAAAGAATCGGGAGGATTCACATGGCTCAGATCATTGCCGTTGCGAACCAAAAAGGTGGTGTAGGTAAAACGACTACAACCGTTAATTTGGGAGCATCACTTGCATATGCAGGGAAAAGAATATTGTTGATAGATATGGATGCTCAAGGGAATGCTACAAGTGGATTAGGCATTCGTAAAGGTGAAGTGGATAAAGACATTTATGATGTATTGATCAACGAAGTACCATTGGAAGACGTCATTTTACCAACAAGCAGAGAAAACTTGTCAATTGTACCCGCGACTATACAATTAGCAGGAGCCGAAGTAGAATTGACAAGTCTGATGGCGAGAGAAACTAGATTGAAAAGTGCGATCGAGACACTGGACGATATTTATGATTACGTTTTTATAGATTGTCCACCTTCACTAGGTCATTTGACGATCAATGCGTTTACTGCCAGTGATTCAGTCTTGATTCCGGTACAATGTGAATATTATGCATTAGAAGGATTAAGCCAGCTGCTCAATACTGTTCGATTAGTCCAGAAACATTTCAACAAAGAACTGAAAGTAGAAGGCGTTTTATTGACGATGCTCGATGCTAGAACCAATCTAGGTTTTGAAGTTGTTAATGAAGTAAAAAAATACTTCCGTGAAAAAGTTTATACGACCATTATTCCCAGAAATATTCGTTTGTCAGAAGCGCCGAGTTATGGCTTGTCGATCATTGATTACGATCTGCGCTCAAAAGGTGCAGAGGTTTACCAAGAGTTAGCGAAGGAAGTGATGCTGAATGGTAAATAAAAAGAAAGGCTTAGGGCGAGGCATTGATGCGTTGTTTGATGTGCCTGATTTTGAAAATGAAGTTAGTGGGGACGATGAACGTGTAGAATTGATCTCTCTTGAAGAGATACGTCCCAATCCTTATCAGCCAAGAAGACATTTTGACGAAAGTGCACTGAATGAATTGGCAAAATCAATCAGCGTATCTGGGGTATTGCAGCCAATTATATTGCGCCAGTCTTCAGTCAAAGGGTACGAAATTATAGCTGGAGAACGTCGCTTTAGAGCGTCTAAAATTGCTGAAAAAGAAACAATCCCAGCAATCATAAGAGAATTGAATGAAGAAGTCATGATGCAGGTTGCTATTTTAGAAAACTTACAGCGTGAAGACTTAACTTCGCTAGAAGAAGCAGAAGCTTATAATATGATGATGGAAAAACTTTCCATGACTCAAGAAAAGGTTGCAGAAAAACTAGGGAAAAGTCGTTCTTATATTGCAAACCACTTACGACTACTAACTTTGCCCACAGAAGTTAAAAATCTGCTCCAAGAAAATAAACTTTCAAACGGTCAGGCTAGAACACTACTTGGTCTAAAAGATAAGAAAAAACTGACTAAATTTGCTAGACGGACGGTAAAAGAAGGACTAACTGTAAGGCAGTTAGAACATCTAGTCGCAGAAGCAAATCAGAAGCCGAAAATAGAAAAGAAAAAGCAAGTTGATGCAGATAAATCAATTTATATCCGTCGCTCTGAAGAGCTGTTAACAGATAAATTTGGAACAAGTGTTGTGATTCGAGAAAAAGGTAAAAAAGGAAAAATCGAAATCGAATACGTTTCTCAAGATGATTTGAATCGTATTTTAGAAGATTTGGATATCGAATTTGAATAAAAGTAGGGAGTGAGGATTGTGGAGAAGTCATATGAACTGCATGATGTAGTTGAGATGAAGAAAAAACATCCCTGTGGAGTGAACCGTTGGGAAATCATTCGACTGGGTGCTGATATTCGGATTAAATGCGTCGGATGTGGCCAGTTAGTCCTCATGCCTCGAAGAGAGTTCGAGAGAAAAATGAAAAAAGTACTCAAAAAAGCAGACGAAATAGGTTAGTCAGGTATTTAAAAGACGTCAGCACTATTTCATTCAAATTATTTTAAAATCATGAAAGCAAGGAAAGGTGAATACTGAAAATGCCTTTAACAGCAGGAATCGTCGGTTTACCAAATGTAGGGAAATCAACGTTATTTAATGCCATAACAAAAGCTGGTGCAGAAGCAGCGAATTATCCGTTTGCAACCATTGATCCAAACGTAGGAATCGTAGAAGTACCAGATAAAAGACTTGAAAGATTAGCAGAACTCGTTAAACCACAGAAAGTTGTTCCTACTACTTTTGAATTCACAGATATCGCAGGAATTGTAAAGGGTGCGAGCAAAGGAGAAGGCTTAGGGAACAAATTCTTGGCAAATATTCGCGAAGTGGATGCGATTTGTCATGTTGTTCGATGTTTTGATGATGAAAATATTACACATGTTTCAGGAGCGGTTAGTCCAGCGGATGATATTGAAACAATCAATTTAGAGTTAGCACTTGCAGACTTGGATTCTGTAGAAAAACGTTATGACCGTGTGAAAAAGCAAGCTAAGTCAAAAGATAAAGATGCTCTTGAAATGCTTACAGTTCTTGACAAAATCAAACCTGTTCTGGAAGAAGGCAAACCAGTTAGAATGCTTGATTTCACACCGGAAGAACTACCAATCGTCAAGTCATTATTCTTATTAACAAGCAAGCCTGTACTGTATGTAGCTAATGTCGCAGAAGAAGATATTGCAAATGCAGAAGGTAATAAACACTTAGAAGTCGTTAGAAGTATAGCAGACGAAGAGGGTGCGGAGGTTGTAACAATTTCTGCAGCGATCGAAGAAGAAATTGCAGAACTAGATGATGAAGAAAAAGCTATGTTTTTAGAAGATCTAGGTGTGGAAGAACCCGGATTAGATAAATTGATTCGTTCTTCATACGATCTATTAGGTTTAGCGACATTCTTCACTGCGGGCGAAAAAGAAGTTCGTGCCTGGACATTCCGCAAAGGGATGAAAGCTCCTCAAACTGCCGGTGTTATTCACAGTGACTTTGAACATGGTTTTATTCGAGCAGAAACGATTGCTTATGCAGATTATGATGCATTAGGCAGTGAAAAAGCAGCAAGAGAAGCTGGGAAATTACGTTCAGAAGGAAAAGAATATGTGGTGCAAGATGGCGATGTCATTTTGTTCAGATTCAATGTATAAAAATTTATATCAGAAAGGAGAAAAATCGTTTGTTCAATAAAAATAATAAAGAAGCTCCTGAGCAACCTGACAAAGCAGCGGAACTTTTAGCGAAAAAAGAAGAAAATACGAAATTATATGAACAGTTGACGAATAAAAATCGAGAGTATATGGTTAAGCTGAATCGCAGCTTAGATGATCACGGCGTACCAGAAGAACGGAAGACAATCATTTATAATGATATGTTGAAAAATATCATCAAACAACAAAGTCAGCATCTAACAGCTCGTCGCATCTATGGAACTGTCACAGATCAAGCAAACTATCTGACAGAGAATCAAACTGCTGGTGAACAAGGAGAAACTGTACGTTCAGAAACTTGGAAAATCTATCTGGATGGTGCCTTGACAGCCGGGGGAGCTTATACAGGAATTACTGGATTAATCAGCTTATTTACAGATCAAGCTGCTACAATGAGATTGTTTATGGCTTTTCTTGCATTTGCCATTGGTGGTCTGGCTTTAATGGTCATTGCAAAATATGCACCTGTTCCAGGGCAAAAGGGTGGATTTTTGAAATATATTCTAGCTACCTCTGGAGTTATGATAGGATTTGTTTTGTTAATGACTTTAGGTGCTTTTCCAAGCAGTATAAATCCTGTGTTATCACCAACTATATCTGTTATCATCGGTGTCGTAGCAATTGGAGCAAAAATTTACTTGAAACGCAGATTGAGTATTCAAGGAACCTTATTTTAAATTATTTCTTAAAACCTCTAGAGACGATTAGTCTTTAGAGGTTTTTTATAAAATCATAGTGCAGTCAGCCTAAGTAATGCGAGGTAAAATCTTTACAATTGTATTTTTTTCAGACGTATTATTCGGTAATTAAGCGTTATCAATAGTTTTTTAGTTCTGCTTTATGAGAAAGTTCTTACAAGACGAATCCTAGTATTGACGTTGTTAGATATGGGTGGTAATTTTATAATTAAAAATTACGGCAGCATCAGCTGTAATCACAAAATGGAGGAGAAAAAATGGGCAATTGGGAAACAAAATTCAATAAAAAAGGATATACGTTTGATGATGTATTACTGTTACCGGCAGAAAGCCATGTTTTGCCAAATGAAGTTGACTTGCAAGTAGAACTTTCAGAATCTGTGAAATTAAATCTACCAATACTAAGTGCGAGTATGGATACTGTAACCGCTTCTGGAATGGCTATTGGAATGGCGCGCCAGGGAGGCCTTGGTGTAATTCATAAAAACATGACGATCGAACAGCAAGCTGATGAAGTGCGTAAAGTTAAACGATCTGAATCCGGTGTAATTATTGATCCATTTTTTTTAACTCCAGAAAATTTGGTATCCGAAGCGGAAGCGTTAATGTCTAAGTATCGTATTAGTGGAGTACCGATTGTAGAAACGATGGAAAATAGAAAATTCGTTGGTATCTTAACAAATCGGGATATGAGATTCATTACGGATATGTCTGGACAGATACAGGATGTAATGACAAAAGAAAATCTTGTTACAGCTCCTGTAGGAACGTCTCTAGAAGAAGCGGAACTTCTACTTAAAGAACATAAAATAGAGAAATTGCCTTTAGTTGATGCTAATGGATGGTTGAGCGGTTTAATTACGATTAAAGATATAGAAAAAATCACTCAGTTCCCGAATGCGGCTAAAGATAAGCATGGACGTTTACTAGCTGGTGCAGCTGTAGGTATTACTAAAGATACATTTGAACGTGCCCGGGCCTTGATCGATGCTGGTGTTGATCTAATCGTTGTAGATACAGCTCATGGTCATAGTGCAGGTGTTTTAAGAGAAATGAAAAAAATCCGTGAAGCATTTCCAGCTGTTACACTCGTTGCAGGAAATGTGGCTACTTCAGAAGGTACCAGAGCACTATTTGAAGCAGGGGCAGATGTAGTGAAAGTTGGAATTGGTCCGGGCTCGATTTGTACAACTAGAGTAGTTGCCGGAGTTGGAGTTCCACAGATTACTGCTATTTACGATGCAGCCTCAGTTGCACGCGAATATGGCAAACCTATAATTGCTGATGGCGGAATCAAATATTCAGGAGATATTGCTAAAGCTCTTGCTGCTGGAGGTCATGCTGTAATGCTTGGAAGTATGCTTGCAGGGACGGATGAATCACCAGGAGAATTTGAAATTTATCAAGGTCGTCGTTTCAAAACTTACCGAGGCATGGGCAGTCTTGGTGCGATGAAAAAAGGCTCTAGTGATCGTTACTTCCAAGATAATAAGACAGAATCAAATAAATTAGTCCCAGAAGGAATTGAAGGTCGGGTGGCTTATAAAGGGAGTGTTCAAGATATCCTTTTCCAATTAACCGGAGGACTACGTTCGGGAATGGGATACGTTGGAGCTGCCAATTTGAAAGAGCTAAGAGAAAATGCTCAATTTATTCAAATGTCAGGTGCAGGATTAAGAGAGTCTCACCCGCATGACGTGCATATCACAAAAGAAGCGCCAAATTATTCTGTTTAATATTTACTCATGTAAAAAAAGCATCGAAATTTTTTCGGTGCTTTTTTATTACAATTTATGCTATCTTTTAAATCATCATTTTGGTATTCTTGAGAAAGATTACATACGTACATACTAGATTGGAGATTAAATATGAAAGTTTTTGAAGGATATCCGTTGAGAAAAATTTTGAAGAGAGAGCAAGCTCTGATGTGGGTATTGTCGCCCATAGTTATGCAAATAGTAGTAACTTTTCTGCTTACTTTTTATGTCATCATAGTAAATAGAGATGTAATTCAGAACTTTGCTTCAGAAACTGAACTTATGAGTGCTTTAGAACCAGTCATTAATTTAGGTTCATCACTTGGAACAGTAATGGGGCTAGTATTTTTGACTATAGTGATTATCTGGAGGAAAATCCCTTTGGTTAACCGAAAACAGTTAACTAAAGATGAATGGAAAGTTATACCCGGTTTAAGTAAAAAGGATTGGCGATTTCTTTCATGGTATATTCCTGTCTCATATGTTATATATATATTGGGAAATTATATACTTACATCCATATTTGGTGAAGCAGAGGCTATTAATCAACAGGGAATAGAAGAGCTTGTTGGATCAACACCAATATTGCTGATGTTTTTGATGGTTGTTATTGCTGCACCAATTGCTGAAGAATGGCTATTTCGAGGGTTGATTCTGTTCCGTCATAATTCCTTAGAAGCATCTTGGTTAGCTGTAATTGTCAGTTCTGTTTTATTTGGATTGATCCATGTTCCTACTGATATTCCTAGTGCATTCTCATATATCGGAATGGGTTTCCTGTTCGCTTATGCTGCGAAACAAACTAGAAGTGTAGAGGCTGGTATTGTTTATCATATGCTAAATAACCTATTAGGATTTATCGCCTTGTATCAATAAAAAAAGAATCCGGCCATCAAAATTTCAAAGAATTTTGATGGCCGGATTCTTTTTTATTTTATACCTTCTAGGGAGAGTAATGCTTTCTTCATTGGTAAGCCCCCGCGAAACCCTTTAGGAGCTCCGACTTTTGGTCCGACCCGGTGGCAAGGATAAACGATTTGTAATGGATTTTTACCGATTGCTGTACCGACTGCTCGTGAGTGTCCTGGCTTTCTATTTAGTGCAATAGCAATTTCGCTATAAGTCGTTGTTTCGCCATAAGGGATGGTCAATAGTTTTTTCCATACTTCAATTTGGAATGGTGTTCCGAACAATTCAACTGGAAAGGTAAAATTTTTTCGCCGGTTTGCTAAGTATTCTTCGAATTGACTAATATATCGAGCGAGTTTATTATCATCTCTAATCAGATCTGTATTAAAAGTCAAATTGTTCACCCAACTTTTAAGCTCATCAAAAGTTTGTGGAGAAGATCCTACATACACCAATCCATTTTCAGTAGCTGCAATATAAAAAGACCAATTATCATATAAAACTTCAGAATAGAAGATTGTTTTAACCATATACCTTCCCCCTATATAACTAAGGTTAAATTGAATGCGTCTTTAAAGCGTTTTTGATTTCTTTCATTACCTTTATTCTATCTTCTTCTCGTTCCAAGTCAACTGAATCAATATCAATCACCAATGTCGGACTTTTATCGTATGCATTGAACCAGTCATCGTAGCGACTATGCAACTTTGTATAATAATCTAATAATCCGGAATTTCCTTCGACCTGTTCGAAAGGACGACCTCTTTTCTTTATTCTTTCTAAATGAGTATCAAGAGAACCTCTTAGGTAAATCAGCAAATCAGGGGCTTTTTTAGGAATATCCTGCAATTCTTCCATCATATTATCCAGTAGGTCTGTGTATAATATCATTTCCGCTTCGCTCATATTTCCTTCTTCATAATTGATTTTAGTAAAAAGAGCATCCTCATAAATTGATCGATCGAGTACATTATGTCTATGAACTAATGCTTGTTTAATACTTCTGAACCGAGTATTCAAAAAGAAAATCTGTAATGAAAAGGCCCATCTTTGGGGATCTGCATAAAAATTTTCAAGAATCGGGTTTTCTACCACCTGTTCATAAAAAGCTTTACTTTTAAATTCTTCTGAAATGAACGTAGTATATGTGCTCTTACCCGCTCCAATCATACCAGCTAATACAATCACTGACATCTTATCTCCTTCCATTCTTTAAAAATTCACCTCTATTATCATACCACATGAAATAGGCAGAAAACATTGCAAGTAAAAATTCCATAAAGGTTTTAATTAAAAGGTCGTTTATTAGTTAAGAAGAATTAACAGACAATAATTTAATAAACATTGGCTCTCAAAGTAGATTAGTAAATCACTTTAGTTGTTACTTGCTTTCTTGTAGCAGTATAGTGAAACTATACAAATAAAAAGGAGAATGGTCATGGAAAAATTACAAGATTTTTCATCAAGAGACTATTTAAACAAAGTAGATGCTTGGTGGCGGGCAGCTAATTATTTATCAGTTGGTCAATTATTCTTAAAAGATAATCCTTTACTTAAGACTGAACTAAAGTCATCAGATGTTAAAGTGAATCCAATTGGTCACTGGGGTACCATCCCGGGACAGAATTTTGTGTATGCTCATTTGAATCGTGTCATCAATAAATATAATTTGAATATGTTTTTCATTGAAGGTCCCGGTCATGGCGGACAAGTTATGGTATCAAATGCCTACTTAGACGGGACTTATTCAGAAATCTATCCTGAAATATCTCAAGATGAATACGGAATGCAGAAGCTGTTCAAACAATTTTCCTTCCCGGGTGGAATTGGGTCACATGCAGCACCAGAAACACCGGGATCTATACATGAAGGTGGAGAATTAGGATATGCCTTGTCACATGCTACAGGCGCAATACTGGATAATCCAGAAGTGATTGCTGCTGTAACGATAGGAGATGGTGAAGCGGAAACGGGAGCTTTGGCAACTTCTTGGTTCTCTAGCGTGTTTATCAATCCTAGAAAAGACGGTGCAGTGCTTCCAATGCTTTGTTTAAATGGATACAAAATCGCGAATCCAACAATTCTTTCGAGAAAAACAGATAAAGAACTGACTCAGTATTTTAAAGGATTAGGCTGGGATCCTATATTTGTTGAAGGAGACGATGCTGGAAAACTGCATCCGGAAATGGCAGAAAAACTGGATGAAGCAATTGAAAAGATCCAGATGATTCAAAAGTCTGCCAGAGATAATCAGGAAACCAAACTTGCAATGCCAACTTGGCCTGTATTTATACTGCGAACACCTAAAGGTTGGACAGGGCCGAAATTCTGGGATAACAAACCGATTGAAGACTCCTTCAGATCTCACCAAATTCCTATTCCAGTTGAACAAAGTAACTTGGAACATAGTGATGCTTTAGTTAACTGGATGAAGTCTTATAGACCGGAAGAATTATTCGATGAAAATGGGAAATTAAAAGAAAGTATTCAATCTATTGCACCAAAAGGTAAAAGTAGAATGTCTGCTAATCCAATTACGAATGGCGGAATTAATCCTAAACCACTAGATGTACTAAACTGGAAAGAATACGCTGTTTCAATAGAAACACCTGGAGCAGAAAAAAAACAGGATATGACAGAGTTTGGGAAGTATAGTCGAGATATTGTCGTCAACAATTCAGATCACTTCCGAATTTTCAGTGTAGATGAACTTAATTCAAACCGGTTGAATGCAGTGCTGGAAGTGACTGATCGTCAATGGATGGAACCTACACATGAGCCAAATGATGCATCAATGGGTACGTCAGGAAGAGTGATTGATTCTCAGTTGTCAGAAAACCAGGCAGAAGGCTGGCTGGAAGGATATGTTTTAACTGGACGTCATGGCTTCTTCGTAAGTTATGAAGGCTTCTTGAGAATAGTGGATTCTATGCTGACACAGCATTTTAAATGGATCAGAAAAGCGGATGAGTTAGAGTGGCGAAAAGACTATCCCTCACTGAATATCATCGCATCTTCTTCTGTGTACCAGCAGGACCACAATGGTTATACCCATCAGGATCCGGGAATAGTTACCCATCTGGCTGAGAAAAAGCCAGAATATATTCGCGCCTATTATCCATCTGACGCAAATACTTTGATGGCTGTAATGTCAAAAGTGTTAAGTTCTACACAAAAAATCAATCTGATTGTCTCTAGTAAACATCCGCGTCCGCAGTTCTATTCAGCTGATGAAGCAGAAGAATTGGCAGAAAAAGGCTTGAAAAAAATTGATTGGGCCAGTACAGATCAAGATGAAGAACCTGATATTATAATGGTTGCTGCTGGCACGGAGCCGAATCTAGAATCTTTAGCAGCTGTTACAATTCTTAAAGAATATTTTCCAGAAATGTGTATTCGTTTTATTAACGTAGTTGATTTGTTCAAGCTGCGTCATCAGAAAATTGATTCTCATGGTTTAACAGACAGTGAATTTGATGCATATTTTACTCCAGATAAACCTATTTTATTTGCATATCATAGTTACGAAGGATTAATTAGAGATATTTTCTTTGACAGACCGATTCACCCTATCTCCATTCATGGTTACAGGGAAAATGGTGCAGTAACGACGCCATTTGATATGCGCGTTTTAAACGAATTAGACAGATTTAGTTTAGCAAAAGATGCAGCTAGAATGGTATATGGATTTGAAGCACAGGATTTTGAAGCGGAAATGGATAAACTCTTGGGTAAGCATCATGATTATATCCGTAAACATGGCGAAGATATGCCGGAGGTGACGGGATGGAAATGGACCACATTAGACTAAATTTTGTTTTCCTGCAAATAAGCCCTATAAGTTGAATAATGTCTTTGTTTTTCAATAAAATGAATCTTAAGAAATAAGAACGTACATCCATTAAAGGAGGAAGATAATATGAAGCAAAGAACAGTAGATACAGGAATGCCTTTGAATAGTATGAAATTAAAATTAAAAAAATTAAAGGACCAAGTAATGGTTATCACAGGGGCCACAAGCGGAATTGGTCTGGTAACTGCAAGGATGGCCGCAGAACAAGGTGTAAAGTTAGTGTTAGCTTCGAGAAACGAAGAGGCTTTAAGTATATTAGAAAAAGAATTGAAGGTTAGAGGAACAGAGTCTGCCTATGTTGTAGCCGATGTTTCTAAAGAAGAAGACATAGACAAAATTGCTGAAAAAGCAATTGCAGAATTTGGCGGATTTGATACTTGGCTGAATAATGCTGCAGTGTCTATTTATGGATA
Organism: Marinilactibacillus piezotolerans; assembly: GCF_900114235.1. Taxonomy (GTDB): domain Bacteria; phylum Bacillota; class Bacilli; order Lactobacillales; family Carnobacteriaceae_A; genus Marinilactibacillus; species Marinilactibacillus piezotolerans. The sequence continues at coordinate 29,213 of NZ_FOSJ01000021.1, forward strand.
TTCAGCAGAAATTCCAATTAAAGATATGCGCCAATTATTTGATATCAATTTCTGGGGAGTTGTATACGGAACTCGTAGAGCCATCGCTCATTATAAAGAAAAGAATGAACCTGGATCTATTATTAATATGGGTAGTGTTGTAGGAAATCGCGCATTTCCGGTTCAATCAATTTATTCAGCCAGTAAACATGCCATTAGAGGGTTTACAGATGCTGTACGTATGGAGCTGGAAAAAGAACACGCACCAGTAGTTCTTTCCCAAATTCATCCAGCTAGAGTAGATACTCCTTATACAGATCACGCAACGAGTTACATCAATAAAAAACCAACACATAAAGGGGTTGTTTACCCACCCGAAAGTGTGGCAGAAGCAATTCTTCATGTTGCTGAACATCCTAAACGAGATATGTATGTGGGGACCCAATCTAAATTCTTCTCAATCGTAGGTATGGTGTATCCGAGACTGACTGACAAAATTATGGAAATCAATACGTACCCTACTAATTATGATGAGAATACGAAATCGCCAGCTCCTGAGGCTGGAAATCTCTATGAACATAAAGAAGATTTGTATGAACGTGGCAACAACTTAGGCTGGCACAGACCAAAAAGTCTTATGGTAAAAGCGAAAAAAAATCCTGCTGTGACAGCAGCAGCCATAACTGCAGGCGTTGCGTTAACAGCTTTAAAATGTATACAACTCAAAAAAATATAAAGTAGCAAGATAAAACACTCTCTAAATACTGCCTCTGAAAGTTGGAAAATAGTCTAACTTTCAGGGGTTTTTATAATAAAATACTATACAGACTTAATAAAATAGTAGTAAAAAATGCATTAAATTTATATTCTTATGCTACACTCTTTTTGTAGGATAACAGCAAAAAAACTATGTAAGAATAATGACTGAATAGATCGTTAGAAGGGAAGGAAGTAGTATTATGACATTAAATTTGGCCCACCGAGGATTTAGTGGAAAGTATCCAGAAAATACGATGATTGCATTTCAAAAAGCTTTCGAAGTGGGGGCCGACGGTATTGAATTAGATGCCCAATTAACGAATGATGGAACTGTCGTTATTTTTCATGATGATACTTTAGAGCGATTAACAAGTAGTAAAGGACAATTAACAAACTATACTCTAGAGGAGCTTAAATCTTTATCGATTAATAGTAAAGGTCAGGAAGAGTTAGCAGAACAAAAAATCCCGACTTTAAAAGAATACTTTGAATGGGTGCAGGATAAAAACCTTCTTACCAATATCGAACTTAAAACAGTTAACGGTAATGATATTGGATTAGAAAAGAAAGTATTAAAAATGATTGAAGAGTATGGATTGGAAAATCAGGTAATCATATCTTCTTTTCACAAAGAAAATATGATTCGAGTTAAAAAATTAAATGCGACAATTCAGACTGGACTGTTGATATCAAAGTGCACTAAACAAATTATCCTAAAAGCTAAAGAGATAGGGATGAATTATATCCATCCTAATGCATTAGCTTTAAATGAAGAATTAATAGAATATGCAGACAATTACGATTTGAAAATCAATGCTTGGACAATCAATGAAAAATTAGATTTAGAAAAAGCAGTTAAAGTTGGAATCAATGCTATTATTACAGATTTTCCCGATCGCCTTAAGAAAATTCAAGATAAGCTATCCGTTTAGATATATGAATCAGATTATTAGTCTAAAAACAAAGTGTGATTCGCTTTCTATTTTAGTAGCAGTGTTGATAATAGAAGCAGCTTTTAAGTTTAAAATATTGATCAATACACTAAAATTGAGAAGTATAAAAATACAATCTAAAAAAGATACACTTTTTAGTGTATCTTTTTTAGATTGTATTTTTATTAAACGTTGATAAAACAACGTTTAATAACGATACACTAAAGTTGGCACGGAATTTGCAATATAGTAAGTGACGGACAAATAATGTAGTTTTGTCCCTCTAAACTAGAGGATATAAGGTTTAGAGAGAAAAAATAGCGAAGGGAGGCGGCGTGGTTAAGAGCAATGAAGGTTGCTCTAAAATAAAGGAGAACTATTGAAAAGATGTAAGCTCGTAGTTACATCTTTTCGAGAGACAAATTATTTAGGAGGTAAATAAATGGTAGGAATTATACTAGCAAGCCATGGCGAATTCGCTGAAGGCATCTTGCAATCCGGCGCAATGATTTTCGGAGAGCAAGAGAATGTTAAAGCTATTACCTTGATGCCGAGCGAAGGCCCGGAAGATGTCAAAGCAAAAATGAAGAGAGCAATTGCATCATTCGATGATCAAGATGAAGTATTATTCTTGGTGGATCTATGGGGAGGTACTCCGTTTAATCAGGCTAATACTTTATTTGAAGAGAATAAAGATAAATGGGCAATCGTTGCTGGTTTGAATTTACCAATGTTAATAGAAGCTTATGCATCTCGCTTGTCAATGACATCTGCTCAAGAAATTGCTGCACATATTATTGAAACAGCAAAAGATGGTGTAAAGGTCAGACCAGAAGAATTACAACCTGCATCTGCTAATGGAGTTAAAATTGCAGACGATGGACAACCTAAAGGAGAACTACCTCCTAATACAGTTGTTGGAGACGGAAAAATTAAAATTGTTTTAGCACGTGTAGATTCTCGTTTGTTACATGGACAAGTAGCAACGGCATGGACAAAAACAACACAGCCAAACCGTATTATTGTTGTTTCCGATGCAGTTTCAAAAGACGATCTTCGTAAGAGATTAATCGAACAAGCTACACCACCAGGAGTTAAAGCAAATGTTATTCCAATCGATAAAATGATTGAAATATCTAAAGATCCTCGTTTCGGGAATACTAAGGCATTATTATTATTTGAAAACCCCGAAGATGTTCTTAGAGTAGTTGAAGGCGGCGTAGATATTGAAGAAGTTAATGTTGGCTCACTTGCTCATTCAGTTGGTAAAGTAGTTGTAAGTAATGTGCTTTCTATGGGCCAAAATGATGTAGAAGCTTTTGAAAAACTTAAAGAAAAAGGTATCAAATTTGATGTACGTAAAGTACCAAATGATGCTCGTGGCAATATGAACGAAATTATGAAAAAAGCAAAAAATGAATTGGCACGTAAATAATAAACTAATAAAATAAATTTAATTAGGAGGCCTATTATGTCTATTATATCAATTATTTTAGTAATTCTTGTTGCTTTCCTAGCAGGTGTGGAAGGAATTTTAGATGAATTCCAATTTCACCAACCACTAGTAGCATGTACATTAATCGGGTTAGTAACAGGTAATTTAACAGCAGGTATTATTCTTGGCGGAACACTTCAAATGATCGCATTAGGTTGGGCAAACATTGGAGCAGCCGTAGCACCAGATGCTGCTTTAGCATCAGTTGCATCAGCAATTATTTTAGTATTAGGTGGACAAGGCGTTGACGGAGTTCCGGCAGCGATCGCAATTGCAGTTCCACTTGCAGTAGCAGGACTTTTCTTAACAATGGTTGTTCGTACATTAGCTGTGCCTATTGTACATTTAATGGATAGCGCAGCTGAAGATGGTAATTTTAGAAGAATTGAGCTTCTTCATATAGCAGCTGTAATTATGCAAGGTGTTCGTATTGCGATTCCAGCAGGAGCACTTTTATTCATCCCAGCAGCAACAGTTCAATCTTTCCTAGAATCTATGCCAGCTTGGTTAACAGATGGTATGGCTATCGGTGGTGGAATGGTCGTTGCGGTTGGTTATGCATTGGTTATTAATATGATGGCAACAAAAGAAGTATGGCCATTCTTCATTATTGGTTTCGTAGTAGCCGCAATGACTGAATTAACGCTAATTGCTCTTGGTGCATTAGGTGTAGCAATCGCATTAATTTACTTGAACCTTTCTAAAATGGGCGGTTCTTCAAATGGTGGCGGAAGCAACTCCGGTGACCCACTAGGAGATATATTAAACGATTATTAATCCCGAAGGAGGAGAAAACATGGAAGCAGAAAAAATTCAGTTATCTAAAAGAGATCGCTTATCCGTAGCATGGCGTTCTACGTTTATCCAAGGTTCTTGGAACTATGAGCGTATGCAAAATGGCGGTTGGGCATATTCAATGATTCCAGCGATCAAAAAATTATACACAACTAAAGAGGATCGTTCGTTAGCATTAAAACGTCATTTAGAATTCTTCAACACTCACCCATACATTGCATCACCAATACTTGGAGTTACTTTAGCTCTTGAAGAAGAACGCGCAAACGGGGCTCCCGTAGATGATGTTGCAATTCAAGGTGTTAAAGTTGGTATGATGGGACCTTTGGCAGGTGTCGGTGACCCTGTTTTCTGGTTTACTGTACGTCCTATGTTAGGTGCTCTAGGAGCATCATTAGCAATGGGTGGAAGTATTTTAGGACCAATCATTTTCTTTGTAGCTTGGAATCTTATTCGTTGGGGATTCATGTGGTATACACAAGAATTTGGTTACAAAGCAGGCTCTAAAATTACTGATGACCTTTCAGGTGGTTTATTGCAAGACATTACAAAAGGGGCATCAATACTAGGTATGTTCGTATTGGCTTCCTTGGTACAGCGGTGGGTATCCATTAATTTCCAACCGGTTGTTTCCAGGGTTCAGTTAGACGAAGGAGCATATATAGATTGGGATAGTCTACCATCAGGAGCTGAAGGAATTCGACAAGCCATTGAACAAGTAAACTCTGGTTTATCCCTTTCACCTGTAAAAGTTACAACTTTACAAGATAACTTGGATCAATTGATACCAGGACTAGCTCCATTACTTCTAACATTGCTATGTATGTACTTGCTTAAGAAAAAAGTCAGCCCGATCATTATTATTCTTGGCTTATTTGTAGTCGGAATCGGTGGACACTTGATCGGTCTTTTATAAAAGATTTTAAGGCTATGAATCAACACTAATTCGTATACAAAAAGTGGCTGAGTCTTTTTCTCAGTCACTTTTTTTATTGATATAAGTACTTGAATCAACGTATAATAGAATAAAATTAATGAATTGGAGCGGATAGAATGGTTGAATCAATTAATACAAAAGTTGACTTGGTAATAGATGCTACCGCTTTTACAGGATTAACTGATTATGGAAAAATTATGATCGGAGACAACGGATTTGAATTTTTTAATGGTCGTGATACGCGTAAATTTATTCAAATTCCATGGGAAGAAGTGGAGAATGTTATTGCTTCAGTTATGTTTAAAGGAAGATGGATTCCTCGCTACGCAATTGAAACAAAGAGGTCTGGAACGTTTACGTTTTCATCAAAGCATCCTAAGACAGTTCTTCGCGCTATACAAGTATACGTTGATCCAAAGCATATGGTACATTCTCTAAGTTTTTTTGATGTACTTAAGCGTGCTTTTAAATCAATAGGCAAGAAAAAAAAGAAATAGGAATTATTATTTTATAGTTCAATTGAAAACAAGGGAGACTAATTGCGTTTTGCAATAGTCTTCTTTTGTTTTATGTTTTAAAAAAGCCGAGAGTAATTATAGGTGAAGAAAATTAATATATGTCATTAAACTATAAGTGAAATGGAGTATGTACTCTGGATTCCAAACGGTTTATTGTGAAAAAATAGATTTTTTGTCATGAAGATTAGCAACGGTTTGTAAAATATATACTAGACTAAATTTAAATATGTCGTGATAAACCTAGTAGTTATTAGTGAGAAAAAATCTCTATAATTTAAAATTAAATACTTAATAAAATTAAGTATTTATCCATTTTTAATTAATAATCATATGAAAATATAACGAGTAATAGATAATGGTGTTTTCATCCTTATAATTACTGTATAATTTAAAAGATACCGTGTCATAAATTGGAAATAGAAAAGGATGGATATAATGAAGGTTTACAGGAAAAATAAATTAGCATTGGGGTTGCTGTTCATAGCTACTCTAGTTTTAAATGTGTTTTTATTTCCCGCAGATGTCAATGCAGAAGAAGAGACGTATATTATTGCAACTGACGCTACCTTTGCACCATTTGAATATGAGAATGAAGATGGAGAGTATGTGGGGATAGATGTTGATATACTTACTGCCATTGCTGAAGATCAAGGATTTGAATTTGAACTAAGACCAATGAATTTCAGTGCAGGACTACAAGCTCTAGAGTCTAATCAGGTAGACGGAATGATTGCTGCGATGAGTATCACGCCGGAACGTGAAGAAGCGTTTGATTTCTCTGAGCCATATTTTGATGCCGGACCAGTCATGGCGGTACGTGAAGATAATGAAGAAATTAATTCTTATGAAGATCTTGAAGGGAAAACAGTAGCTGTAAAAGTTGGAACAATTGGAGCAGAATTGGCAAGTGAGCTTCAAGAAACATATACTTTTGAGATTAATCAGTTTGAAGACTCTTCAGGAATGTATGAAGACGTTTTGGCAAATCACTCGGATGCCGTTATTGAAGATTATCCCGTTATGGCTTATGCCATTCAACAAGATTTACCATTACGCTTACCGACTGAGCCGGAAGAAGGAGACTCATACGGATTTGCAGTTAATAAAGGACTAAATCCTGAATTAATTGAAAAGTTCAATGCAGGTTTGGTCAACATTCGAGAAAATGGGACTTATGATAATATAATAGAAACCTATTTAGGTGAGAATGTACAAGGAACAACAAGCAGTGGATTTTTCGGGTTGATAGAAAATAATTATGAGAACTTACTACAAGGACTGGGTCGTACTTTGGTACTTACTTTGGTATCTTTTGCAATCGCACTTGTTGCGGGAACGATTATTGGTTTGTTCAGTGCCGCTCCAAGTGTAGTACTGAATTTTATAGCGAATATCTATGTGACGATTTTACGTGGGATACCATTGATTGTATTAGCATTTTTCATGTACTTTACGGTTCCTCAATTATTAGGAGTACAAATTACAGCTTTCACGGCAGGTATTATAACCTTAAGTTTGAATACAACTGCATATATTGCTGAACAAGTACGAGGCGGAATTGCAGCTGTCGATAAGGGTCAGTTAGAGGCTGCTCGTAGTTTAGGCTTGCCGTATGGGCTTTCGATGCGCAAAGTTGTAGTCCCTCAAGCAATTAAAATTATGATTCCTTCATTGATTAATCAGTTTGTGATTACATTGAAAGATACATCTATACTGGCAGTGATTGGAATTGTAGAGCTAACCCAAACAGGTCGAATTATTATTGCTCGTTCTTATCAGTCTGGTTCAATGTGGATTATTGTAGGATTAATTTACTTGATTATTATAACTCTATTAACTAAACTTTCGAATCTGATTGAAAGGAGACTCATTACAAATGATTAAACTCAAAACAGAACAACTTAAAAAGAGTTTTGGTAACTTAGAAGTATTGAAAGGTTTGGATCTTGAAGTAAAAGAAGGAGAAGTTGTTGTAATTATTGGTCCTTCCGGTTCAGGTAAAAGTACGTTTTTACGCTGTATGAATTTATTAGAAGAGGTTAGTGGGGGGAAAGTCATTGTAGATGATCATGATTTAACTGACCCTGCTCAAAATATTAATAAAGTTCGAGAAAATATCGGAATGGTGTTTCAACAGTTTAACCTTTTCCCACATTTATCTGTTATGGATAATATTACTTTAGCGCCCAGACAGTTATTGAATATTTCCAAAAGTGAAGGCGAAAAGTTAGCCATGAAACTTTTGGAAAGTGTTGGGATGGAAGACAAGGCTGATGCTTACCCAAGCTCACTTTCTGGAGGTCAAAAGCAGCGTGTAGCCATTGCTAGAGCTTTGGCCATGGATCCTGATATTATGTTATTTGATGAACCAACAAGTGCTCTGGATCCAGAAATGGTTGGAGAAGTACTAGGAGCTATGAAGAAACTAGCCCAAGAAGGAATGACGATGATTGTTGTTACTCATGAAATGGGATTTGCTAGAGAAATGGCTGACCGTATAATCTTTATGGATGAAGGACAAATTGTTGAGATAGGAACACCGGAACAAATTTTTAACCATCCTGAAAACGAACGAACTAGAGACTTTTTAGACAAAGTATTATAAATTAAAAAAATTCTTCAAAAATTCTGTTTAATTAGAATTCTTGAAGAATTTTTCTTTTTAATCTACTTTTTTGGAAAAATAGTCTTTAAATCATGGACTAAAAGCTTTTATGACTAACTATTATATTATCGATTAATAAGTATGAAGGTTCTGTTGCAAAGTTTTAAATCTACTATCAAATAAGGTAGAATAATAGAAAAAGATAGCAGGAGGAATGACGATGAATCATTTTAAAGGAAAGCAATTTCAGCAGGATGTGATTATTGTAGCCGTGGGCTACTATCTTCGTTATAACCTTAGCTATCGTGAAGTTCAAGAAATCTTATATGATCGTGGCATTAACGTTTCTCATACGACGATTTATCGTTGGGTGCAAGAATATGGCAAACTACTCTATCAAATTTGGAAAAAGAAAAATAAAAAATCCTTTTATTCATGGAAAATGGATGAAACGTACATCAAAATTAAAGGAAAATGGCATTAT
>NZ_FOSJ01000067.1 GCF_900114235.1 Marinilactibacillus piezotolerans
CTTAAAACTTTGATAGAGCTCGATCACTTGTCTTTTTGTTTCCTCTGGCACGGCGTGCCTAGCTGCTTTTCCTCTGTTGCCGTGTGAAAAAACAGCTTTTCCTCCTTCTTGATAGTCTTGAATCAATCTGTTAACTTGCCTCATCGAGAGCCCAAGTTCAACACAAGCTCTCTTTTTTTCCTTTCTTTTTTCTGCCACAGCTTTTATTACTTTATATTTCTTATCTTCATTCATCGTTAGTATTATCCTTTTCATGATTTTATTTTATCATTTTGGGACATTTTATGCTTCGACCTACTTAGGACATTATCACGTTCGAACGATAAATGTTAAATATGTAAATAAATAATATTGCTTTCAGAACCCTAATGTGCTATAATTGTTCGAAGTGAGTACTCTTTTAAGAATACTTTCCTTGCTCTTTCAAATGAAAGGGCCAAAGTCCATAAGGAGGTGACAGTCAAAGATGAGTCAAGCAGCTAAATATGAAGTTTTATATATTATCCGTCCAAATATCGATGAAGATGCAAAAAAAGCGCTAGTTGAGCGTTTCGATGGCATCCTAAAAGATAACGGAGCTGAAGTTACTGAATCAAAAGACTGGGCGAAACGTCGTTTTGCTTATGAAATCAAAGGATACCGAGAAGGCACTTACCACTTGGTAAACATTGTTTCTAACGATGCAACAGCAATTAACGAATTCGAACGTCTAGCACGTATCAACGAAGATATTCTTCGTCACATGATCGTTCGTTTGGAAGACTAATATGTTTCACGTGAAACATATTCGAATTGCAAAATGATTATGTAGAAAGGAGCACAACCATTGATTAATAATGTAGTATTAGTGGGAAGAATGACTCGTGATGCTGAATTACGTTATACAGGAAGTGGTACTGCTGTAGCTTCTTTTTCCATAGCGGTTGAACGTACTTTTACAAACGCCCAAGGAGAAAGAGAAACAGACTTTATTAACTGTGTAGCTTGGAGAAAAACGGCAGAAATTATTTCTAATTTCACTCGTAAAGGTTCTCTAGTCGGTGTTACAGGACGTATTCAAACACGTAACTATACGAATAATGAAGGTCGTAAAGTGTATATTACTGAAGTTGTTTGTGAAAATTTCCAAATGTTAGAGCCGAAATCCGTTACAGAGAAACGTAGTCAAAATGATAACGATTCTTCAGGATATTCTAATAACGCAAATTATTCCAATCAAAACAGTAATACACAACGAAATAACCAGGCTCCTGGAAATAATCAAAATCAAAATAAGAATAATTTTGCTAATTTCGATGAAGATCCATTTGAAAAAAATGATGATCCGATTGATATTTCAGATGACGATTTACCATTTTGATTCATAACTAAAGAAGGAGGATTTATAAGATGGCAGGACGCAGAGGCGGCAAAAAGCGCCGTAAAGTTGACTTCTTTGCAGCAAATCATATTGAATATATTGATTATAAAGATATCGATTTGTTGAAACGTTTCATTTCAGAACGTGGTAAAATTTTACCACGCCGTGTAACTGGAACTTACGCAAAAAACCAACGTAAATTAACTAAAGCAATCAAACGTGCGCGTATCATGGGATTACTTCCATTCGTAGCTGAAGATTGATTATAACTTTTACAAAATCGCAGCAGATATCTGTTGCGATTTTTTTATTTTTAATGTTTCACGTGAAACATTAAAAAATTGACCTTTCCTAACAGTCTAGAATAAAATGTTAAAAAATGTTAAAATATAGTAGTCTAAATATTGAAACAGAGGAGACATTATGAAACGAGTCAATGAGGAAGAATCTATTCCCAAGTTTTTAGAGCAACCTTTAATGAGAATAATGATTATATTTACCATTTCTGCTTTGGTAGTGTTGACTATACTAAGTTTTATTGCAAATATATGGATAGGACTGCTCATGCTACTCTTGATTATTACTACAATAGTCGTTGCCTGGAGATTTGGTAAAGAATACGTCGAAGAACTCAATTCCTATATATTGAATCTTTCTTATAGAATCAAACGTGGAGAGCAGGAAGCTTTAATTAAAATGCCTATCGGTATTATCCTAATCAATCAGAATGAAGAAGTAGATTGGATTAATCCTTATATGCAGACCCAACTCTCTAATGAAGAAAGTGTATTGGGTAAGCATGTCAGTGAGGTAAATGAAGATCTCTATAAGTTAATTCAGGAATTTGATAATACTGATTCCAATTTATTAAATTGGAATAATAAAATTTTTCAAATCATACTTCAGGAAGATATACATGCAATCTATCTCATGGATATTACGGAATATGCAGAAGTAAAAGATAAATACGAAGAAGCAAGACCCGTAGTAGGGTGGCTGTTCTTAGATAACTATGATGAAGTTGTCCAGGGTCTTGATGATCGAGGAGTGTCTGGATTCAATAGTCTAATTACGACGTACCTTTCTAATTGGGGAAAACAACATAGTATTTTCTATAAAAAAACGTCTGATGACAAATACTTTTTGTTATTGAATAGAAGTGAGTTAGAAAGAATTGAGAATGAGAAATTTAATATTATAGATAGTATTCGTGATCGAACCTCTAAGCGTAACTTACCATTGACGATTAGTATTGGTATTGCGTATGGAGACGATGATTTTGATAAGTTAGCTGATGTTGCTCAAGGTAATTTGGATTTAGCGTTAGGCCGTGGCGGTGATCAGGCTATCGTTAAAGAAGTAGATCAAGAGCCGAGATATTACGGTGGCAAAACTAATCCAATGGAAAAACGTACCAGAGTTCGTTCTAGAATGATTAGTCAAGCAATGCAAGAGCTGATCAAAGGAAGCGATCAGGTGTTCGTTACAGGGCATAGGAATCCAGATATGGATGCAATTGGTTCTTCGTTAGGAATTGCACGAATTTCCATGATGCTTAAGAAAAAATGTTGGGTCGTTATTGATCAAGATGATTTGAGTAGTGATGTAGAAAAACTTATGAAAGAAATAGAAAATCATAATCAGGTGAATCAGAATATTATATCTCCAAGGGAAGCTGAAAGTAAAATAACCGAAAATGATTTAGTCATCTTAGTGGATCATCACAAGCCTTTATTATCAATGGCGCCAGAATTGCTTAAAAAAACTAAGAAAAATATAGTGATTGATCATCATAGACGTGGAGAAGAGTTTACTGAAAATCCTTTACTTGTTTATATTGAACCTTATGCCTCTTCTACTGCAGAATTGATTACTGAACTGTTTGAATATGTATCTTCAGATGGTGAGCCAATCAATCGAATTGAAGCAACTGCTATGTTAGGTGGAATCATAGTAGACACAAACAACTTTAGCTTACGTACTGGTTCTAGAACTTTTGATGCAGCTAGTTATTTGCAGTCTGTAGGAGCTAATTCAACAATGATTCAAAGACTCTTAAAAGAAGATCCTGAAGTCTATTTAAAACGAAGTAAGTTGATTGAAACTATCCAATTTGTTCATGAAGGTGTAGCGATCGCTTATGGGAAGGATAATGTAATTTATCCTCCTGTTACTACAGCTCAAACAGCTGATACCATGCTTAGTATGTCTGGTGTAGAAGCAGCTTTTGTTATTACAAAACGATCCGATGATATGATTGGAATAAGCGCACGGAGTTTAGGGAAAATCAATGTTCAAATCATTATGGAAAAAATGGGTGGAGGTGGCCATTTATCTAATGCTGCTACCCAGATAGATGGAAAGACTGTTCAGGAAGTAAGAGAAGAGTTAATTGAAAAAATAAATACAGAACTTGACTAATATTAGATAAAAGGAGAGTTTTAATATGGAAGTTATCTTATTAAAAGATGTTAAAGGTACAGGGAAAAAAGGTGAAATAAAAAACGTATCTGATGGATATGCAAATAATTTTCTTTTGAAAAAAGGATTAGCAAAAGAAGCAACAGATGCTGCAAGAAAAGAGCTGACTGCTAAAAAGAAAGCAGTAAAACGTGAAGAAGCTGAAATATTAGAAGAAGCTCAACAAAACAAGAAAAAAATCGAAGAGAATCCTATTGAGATTTATGAGAAAGCTGCTGAAGATGGTAGATTATTCGGCTCTGTTACAACTAAACAAATTGCGAAAGAAATAGAAAAGCAATTAGGAATAAAGGTTGATAAACGAAAAATCCATCAAGAAATCCCGATGCGTGCATTAGGTGCTCAAAAAGTAGAAGTCAAATTGCATAAAGAAGTAACAGCTGAATTAACTGTTCGCGTATTAGAAATAAACAAATAGGGTTAAAAGAGAAGCTGAGAAAGCTTCTCTTTTATTTATTAATTCTGACAATAATGTTCCACGTGAAACAAGATAAACGTCAGTTCCCTTATATACTTTTAGGTACATATCCTGTACAATTAATATGAATTTATAACCCCAGGGTGTGAAAGGAAGAGACTATATTGGCAATGGAACCATTAGGAGATCGTTTACCTCCACAAAACATTGAAGCTGAGCAGTCTGTACTTGGATCTATTTTGCTTAATCCAGAAGCACTTATTTCAGCAATGGAATACATTGAATCAGAAGATTTCTATCGTCGTGCTCATCAGTTGATTTTCCAGACAATGGTTGATTTAAGTGAAAGAAATGAAGCAATAGATGTTATTACGATAGCAGATAGGCTAGAATCTAAAAATCAGCTAGAGGATATTGGTGGCACACCTTATTTGGCTGATATAGCCACCACAGTCCCCACAGCCGCAAACGTGGAGTATTATTCTAAGATCGTTGAAGAACGCTCTATACTCCGTCGTTTGATCCAGACAGCTACCGAAATTGCTTCAAGAGGATATGAAGAATCAAGCAATTTGCCAAATCTTTTAGATGAAGCAGAAAGAAAAATCCTTGAAGTATCGGAAAAAAGAAGTCGTAGTGGTTTTGTGAACATCGAAACTGTGTTGAGAGAAACGATTAATAATATTGATGAGTTATTCCAGAATGATGAAGAAATTACAGGAATATCAACTGGATATAAAGCATTAGATCAAATGACTGCAGGACTTCATGAAGATGAGTTGATTATATTAGCAGCTAGACCAGGAGTAGGAAAGACAGCATTTGCTTTGAATGTTGCACAGAATATTGGAACGAAAACAGATGAAACTGTCGCTATCTTCAGTTTAGAAATGGGTGCTGAGCAATTAGTGAATCGTATGCTTTGTGCAGAAGGAACAATCAATGCTTCAAATCTAAGAACCGGTAAATTGACAGAAGAAGAATTCACAAAACTATTTGTAGCAATGGGTAGTTTATCGAAAGCAAATATATATATAGATGATACACCAGGTATACGTACAGCAGAAATTCGTGCAAAATGTCGTAGATTGAAACAAGAACGAGGAAGCTTAGGATTAGTGGTTATTGACTATTTACAACTAATTGAGGGAACGGGCAGAGAGAGTCGTCAGCAAGAAGTTTCAGAGATTTCTCGACAATTAAAAAAATTAGCTAAAGAATTATCTGTTCCTGTAGTAGCGTTGTCACAATTATCTCGTGGAGTGGAACAAAGACAAGACAAGCGTCCAATCTTAAGTGATTTAAGAGAATCTGGATCAATTGAGCAAGATGCTGATATTGTTGCTTTCTTATATCGAGATGATTATTATCGCAGTGATGGAGACGAAGATGAACCAGAACCTGTAGACGATAATGTGGTCGAAGTTATTTTAGAAAAAAACCGATCTGGAGCTAGAGGAACTGTTAAATTACTCTTTATTAAAGAATATAATAAATTTTCTTCATTGACCTATTATCCAGAGGATCAAATTCCAAGAGCTTAAAAATCATGAGAATCAAGAACCGTAAGAATGTGGTGAGTTACTACTAACATTCCGGGTGCTTGATTCTTTTTTTGATAGAGCAAACCTTTTCGTTTAATTTTCTTATACTGGTATACTGAAAGTTAGATAATGCAAAAATTCAACAAGAGAAAGAAAGGAAAAACAGCATGGAAAGAGATGGGACAAAAGCGTTAAGAAAATACGTAGAAGTATCTTTTTCGAATTTTAATACGGATAAGATGAAACTGATAGAAGAAATTGCAGAAGTTATCTCAATTTGGTTAGATAATGAAAGTGATGCACAGACTATTGCAAAGGGCATAAAAGAAAGAGAAGCTTTAAGTACGACTGGATTTGGGAATGGGTTTGCAATTCCTCATGGAAAAATAGAAGGACTTGAGTCACCGATCTTAGCTGTGTTTAAACTTGAAAAAGAGGTAGAGTGGGATTCACTAGATGATGAAGCGATTACCCAACTATTTATAATTTTGGTACCGGTAGATGAAGCACAAGATACACATTTAGCACTGTTATCTACCCTTTCATACCATTTAATGGATGAAGAGGTTCAAAGAAAAATAAATGAAATTACAGAGAATGAAGAGATGAAGCGATTTATAGAGATGATTTTTAAAAAAGGTAGATAGGGAGGCATTATGATGAATATAGTAGCGGTTACAGCTTGCGCAACAGGAGTAGCTCATACATTCATGGCTAAACGGGCTTTAGAAGATGCTGCTAAAAAACAGGGACATCAGATTAAAGTTGAAACCCAAGGAGCTACAGGTATAGAAAATGAATTAACACAAAGTGAAATTGAGCAGGCTGATATAGTGATTTTAGCAGTTGAAGTGGGGATAGCAAAAAAAGAACGTTTTGAAAAAGTTAAAAAAGTTGAGATACCAATTAGTACAGCTATCAAAAATGCAGATGGATTGCTAAATAAAATAAAGGAAAAATTACAGATGTAAAGAAAGAAGGAAATGAAAATGAGAAAATTTCAACAGGCACTAATGACAGGTGTTTCATACATGCTGCCATTTATTGTATTTGCTGGAATGACTATTGCAGTCACAGAAATGTATAGTCAGTACATACAAGCTGATACAGTTAGCATGACTACATTGAACGGCTTTGCCTGGGTTATGATAGACATGATTCCAGCTATTTTTGCAGCTTATGTAGCTTACGCGATAGGAGATAAGGCAGCAATTGCCCCAGGCTTTATAGGCGGGTATATAGCTGCTCATCCGACCATCGAAAATACTTCATCAAGTGGGTTTTTAGGAGCAATTCTTGCTGGATTTCTTGCTGGTTATGTCGTTTTTTACTTTAGAAAAATACCTGTTCCTGAGTTTATGGAATCAATTAAAAAGACATTATTTATTCCAGTTTTAACAGGCTGGTTATTATATTTTATTATGGCGTATCCTGTAGCGATTTCGATTGGAGCGTTAAATGATTTTATTATTGCAAGTTTGATTAATCTTTCAGAAGCTCCGCAGTATGCTTTCCTATTAGGGGCTATTTTGAGCGCAATGTGTGCATTTGATATGGGAGGACCTCTGAATAAAATCGCGATTACATTTGTATTTGCATTATGGAATGAACCTAGTGGAATAGGCTTCAGAGTTAATGCTGCGGTATTTCCAGGGATCATGGTGCCTGCTTTATCTGTCGGTATTGCATCATTGATTGCAAAATCTAGATTTAGTGAAGCAGAAGTGAAGATGGCACCGGCTCTATATTATCCGGGCTAGTAGGAATCACGGAAGCTGCTCTGCCATACGCATTTCAAGATCCTCTTCGTGTGATTGGACCTAATATGATAGGAGCTGGAATTGGTGGAGCTATAATGATGGCTTTTGGTGTTTCCACAGCAGGTGTGTCTGGAGTTTTCGGTTTGCCAATGGCAAGTAATCTATTCATTTTCATTTTAGCTATTACAATTGGAGTAGCTTGTTCAGTAGGGCTGCAAGTCTTGGTAAGGAAACCTAAACCAGAGAAGGACGAAGTGACACAAAATGAAGATGATCTAGACTTCGATATTACGATTTAATGATTTTTATGAAGCAAATAGATCTATTGAAAGTTGAATAAATAGGAAATTAGGGATTCAATTAAAAAAAATCTATGGTAAAATAAAGGTTGTTAAAGAAATAAACTAATTGATGTGAAAATAGATTAGGGGGGCACCTCCATTTAAAAACAAATTGTTTAGATCAACAGAATAATAAATATTCTGTCTTTGTATCAACAAAACTTTGTTTAATAAGTGGAGAATGTGCTCCTTTTTTAGATTTACATCATTAAATATTTTTAGATGAGGTGGACAAATGTCGTCGGTCGTAGTTGTTGGAACACAATGGGGAGACGAAGGTAAGGGTAAAATTACCGATTTTTTAAGTGAAAATGCAGAAGTGATTGCTCGTTATCAAGGAGGAGACAATGCAGGACATACAATCAAATTTGATGGTGTGACATATAAATTGCATCTAATTCCTTCAGGTATTTTTGCTAGTGATAAAATAAGCGTAATCGGTAATGGAGTGGTAATCAATCCTAAATCTTTAGTAAATGAATTAGCTTATCTACATGAAAGAAATATTGCTACAGATAACTTGCGGATTTCAGATCGTGCTCATGTTATTTTACCGTATCATATTAAAATGGATCAACTTCAAGAGGATTCCAAAGGTGATAAGAAAATCGGAACGACTATTCGAGGAATCGGTCCTGCTTATATGGATAAAGCCTCTCGTATTGGCATCAGAATTGCCGATTTATTAGATAAAGACATCTTCGAAGAACGCTTAAGAGTTGTATTAGAAGAAAAAAATCGATATTTTACTCAAATATATGATTCAGAACCACTGGAATTTGATGATATCTTTGAGCCATATTATGAATTTGGACAACAATTCAAACAGTATGTTTGCGATACATCTGTCGTACTGAACGATGCACTAGATGCAGGAAAACGAGTGCTGTTTGAGGGTGCTCAAGGTGTCATGCTGGATATCGATCAAGGAACTTATCCATTTGTAACTTCTTCTAATCCTGTTGCTGGTGGTGTAACGATTGGAAGTGGTGTCGGTCCTTCTAAAATCGATAAGGTAGTTGGTGTATGTAAAGCTTATACATCAAGAGTAGGAGATGGACCATTCCCAACAGAATTGAACAATGATACAGGTCAATTTATTCGGGATGCCGGGAATGAATATGGGACGACAACAGGACGTCCTCGTCGAGTCGGTTGGTTCGACAGCGTTGTCATGCGTCATGCGAAACGAGTTTCAGGTGTAACGAATTTATCACTGAATTCGATCGATGTTCTATCTGGTCTGGAAACTGTCAAAATCTGTACAGCTTATGAACGGAATGGAGAAAAAATCTTGCATTATCCAGCTAGCTTAAAAGAACTAGCTCAGTGCAAACCAATCTATGAAGAACTTCCAGGTTGGAGCGAAGATGTAACAAAATGCAGAACGTTAGAAGAACTACCAGAAAATGCACGTAATTACATTCGTCGTATTTCTGAGCTGACAGGCGTTCATATTTCTACATTTTCAGTAGGACCAGATCGTGACCAGACAAATGTATTGGAAAATGTATGGGCACCAGTATATTAAATGAATTGTAGTTAAAAATAAAGTAATAGAAATATTTTTCCTTGTGATTCATATCGAGGAGATAGTACTACAAAGTGCTTATAAATATAGCTGATTTGAGTTTTTCTATCAGCATATATTAAAATTTATTGAAACTCTTTAAACGCTACAATACTTCAAAAAAATAAACAGTAGACTTTTGTAGTGACCCCCAAATGTTAGACTTACTCGGAGTGGAGAAATCCACTCCGCTTTTTTTATATAATTGAAAAACTTCACGCTTTTTTTTGATACGCTTTTCGGTATGCTATCGGACTCATCCAATTTAATTTCTTTTTCATACGCTTTTGATTGTAATAGTCAATAAATCTTGTAATCGCTTGTTCAAGTTCTTCGTAGCTATAGAAGATTCTTCCATGGTAAATTTCTTGTTTTAATAAACTGAAGAAATTCTCCATTGGAGAATTATCCAAACAGTTTCCTTTTCGGGAGAAGCTTTGAAAAATCTTATGCTTTTTAAGCTCGGCTTGATATTGATACATTTGATAAGCCC
>NZ_FOSJ01000068.1 GCF_900114235.1 Marinilactibacillus piezotolerans
AATCGAGTAGGAGACAAGCCATTAATTGACTTGTCGACCTCTCACACCACCGTACGTACGGTTCCGTATACGGCGGTTCAATATCTTTTGTAAGCAGACTCCCCTAGGTGGCTTAGTGAAACTAAGCCCCACTGGTGGAGTCTTTCGTTTGTAAGTGCCCAATGAACTTCAGGCGTTTTGGATAGTCGCCAGTATTTCTTTCTTGAAAATCCAATCCGTTTTGCGCTATCCTCATCTAAACCGTACTCTAATAACTTCGTTATCTTTGTTTTCGGTCGTTTCCATCTTTTTAAGATAAGCTGTCTAAGTCTGTGATGTAACCATGGTTCTATCTCGTTTGATATGAATCTTTTGATAAATCCTAATCCAAAGTAGCCAATCCAACCTCTTGTGACTTGGTTGATTTCCTTTATAACAGTAATGAAGTTTCCTGGACGTTTACGACTCGTTAGCCGTTTTAATGTACGCTTAAACTTCTTCTTGGCTTCTTTTGTAGGAATAAAACGATAGGTTCCATTCACTTTCATCATCAGACAGCTCAAGAACTTTAAACGAGTGGGAGACCCCACTTTACTCTTTTCGTCATTGACGATAAGTTTGAGGTCTTTTTCAATAAAACGAGTCACACTTTTCATGACTCGTTCCCCTGCTCGTTTCGATTTCACATAAATGACAAAGTCATCTGCGTATCGAACGAATCGGTGTCCTCGTTTTTCAAGCTCTTTATCCAGTTCATGTAAGTATACATTGCTGAGAAGGGGTGACAATACACCACCTTGCGGTGCGCCTGTATGAGTTTCTACGAATTCGCCAGACAGGTCTGTTACACCACTCATCAAGAACTTACGGATAATCTTGAGTATCATCTTATCTTTGATGAACTGCTCAAGATGGTACATGAGTTTGTCGTGATTCAACGTGTCAAAGCATTGCTTTAAATCACAATCCACAACCACTTTATATCCTTCTTCATAGAACTTGGCACATTGTTTCAGCGCTGTATGTGTTCCTTTATTTGGTCGGAACCCATGACTTTGCGGAAGGAAATAGGGGTCGATATAGGGTTCAATGATTTGTTTGATCGCTTGTTGTACCACACGATCGCGTGCACACGGTATGCCAAGCTTGCGCTTCGCACCGTTTGCTTTCGGGATTTCAACCCGTTTAACAGGTTGAGGTTTGTATGTCCCATCAAGCAGCTTCTGCCTTAAGGGCAGATAATACTTCTCAATATGGCCTTCAACCTCAAAAACTGTCATGCCATCTACTCCAGCAGCGCCCTTATTTCGTCTAACGACTTGGGCTGCTTCGAGTAAATTTTCTTTTCTTACAACGAGCTCCATCAGTGATGGAGACTTACCATACATTTCTTTCATTTAACCTAGAAGAAAGCTCTACACATCTACATACTCTTTCGGTTCCACCTTATCCCTCCGCAGATTGCCAATGTTTCCATTGTTTTCTGTAGTCTTCGCTTCCTCTAACCTCCAGTCTTTACTTTGTATTTGATATTGTTCGGTCCTTCGGTACGTTTTCCCTACTATGACCTCGGCTGACTTCTGTCTATTCGTTGTTACTACGATACATCTGTATCGCTAGACAGATCTCCCCAGGTAAGGTGCGATAACCTTCCACTCATGTCACTGCCTCATTTACTGTAAGGGATTCGTGCAGTATTGGACTTTGTCTTGTTAGGCAGACTCATCCGTCCCTCTTCAGCCTTCATATAAGGTTTCTGTTCGTCAGTGCGAGTGTTTGCCTCCAGCTTCCTTTAGATTCCACCTCACGATGGACACCCTTGCTTTCAGCTAACAGTTCCTACTGCAAAGTCTGTAGTGGACTTTCACCACCAAGTTATCGCCCATGCCGGGCGCACCTAAGAAAAGCCTATTCCTTAATCGGATAGGCTTTTTTTGTTCTACCTTTATTGAAAAAAGGACTTGTTTACTCCAAGATAATTTCTAAAATAACTTTAAGTATATCTGACTATATAAAATCAAGGCATAAAAGCAACCCACCAAAATATACTAATTGCTATTATACACATTGAAATCAAATATCCAACAATAAGTAAAATAATAGGTACATATTGTACTAACTTATCTTTTTTTGATTCTGCTCTTTTAAAAACACATTTTCCATAAATACCGAAAAAAACAAGACATATTATTAGTAATAAAATTTGAGCAATTCCTATTGGATAATATCCCAAATAAATAGGAAACATAAGATATATAAAATAGGTTGAAAAAAACAAAAGATCTATGATTATTAAAGCAATTAAACTTTTTTTAGTATTCATCCTAAAAGCTCCTCTCTTTGTATTCGTTACTATTTAATTCAATTCTTCTTTCCAAAAATATACTCCTTCTCTAAAAAAATGAGTACACATTCTTACCTACACTAAAACTTTTCAATAAAGTATTCTTACATAAAGAATTAACTTTTTAAAATAACGTTTTAAGGTGGAAGTATTATGAAAAAAGATTTAAGAATAGTATTAAAATTTGGGTTACCTTTTTTGTTATTATATATGATCAATGGCTTACTTAATTTTATTGATGAAAATTTCATTTCTACTTCAGAGGAAATTCAAATCTCTCTTTTATTGGGTCTATTGATTTTACTGGGAAAATTTTTGTTTGCTTGTTTATGTACATATATTATTTTTGAATTAGCCAAGAGGCGTAATAAAGGTCATTTTCTAATAGATACACTGGCTTCCGCTATAAAATGGATATTATCCTTTTTATTTTTCCCTATCGTTAATAACATAATCGGTGTTCCTTTAGGAAATCTGTTGCCGGGTATAGAGGAAGCAAGCTGGGTCATTATCGTCTCTTTAATTATTTTATTGGCTGAGTTTTTATTCGCTTGTCTTTGTGCTTCCTTTATATTTGAAAGCGCTGAACATGGGAAAAAACGTCCTTTAAGATTTCCGAAAAGAGTTTAAATATATTAAAGTAAAGAACCTTTAAAGATCAGTAAGTAAAATGATCTTCAAAGGCTCTTTTGATTTACTGACTATATTTTTCAATCTGTTCTCTAGAGTGGCGAATCTGATTAATGATTTTATCATAGTTTTTTGAAGCATATACGTAAAACAGGATATCTACCAGAATAAATTGAGCATGAAGAGAACTCGTTGCCGCACTCCTTAAAGCACCTTCTTGAGCTCTAACATGCTGGAGAGAGATGTCTGCTTTTTTAGATAAGCTATTTTTCCCGAACTGGGTTAAGGCAATCGTTTTATACCCATTATCTTTAGCTAATTCTAGTATTTTCACAACTTCTTTGGTTTCTCCTGAGTTAGATATCCCGAAAAAAATCTGTCCTTCTTTTGGAGCAGACATTGCGGCTAACAGTACATGTGGATCAGAAAAACTGATACATGTTTTTCCGATTCGATTCCACTTATGAGCAATATTTTCTGCTACTAGGTTAGATGCTCCAATTCCATATAAATAAATGATCGAAGAAGATTTTAATACTCTTACCGCTTCAAGTAAAGAACGCTCATTAATCACTGAAACAGTATCCTGCATAGATTGAAAGGCATTACCCAGCAACTTGTCCATAATATCTTCAAGTGGCTCGTCCGGTGTAATATCAGAGTATCCCGCTGGACTCGTTTGGATGACTTCTCTAGATATCAAAACCTTCAACTGGGTAAAACTAGGAATATCCACTCTTTTACACAATCGAATCACTGTTGCGGCACTGGATTCTGCTTCTTTTCCTAACTTTGAAGCAGTCATATTAATTACTTCTTCTGGATTTTCCAGTATGAAATGCGCAATTTTTCTTTCTGCTTTCGGTAATTGATCAGAGATACTTTTAAGTCTTCCTAGAATATTTTTTTCTGTCATATTTTTACATTCCTTTGTCCCTTAGGATAATCCTATTGCTGAGAACGAATTGCTTCACGAACACGACCGTGTTTCTGATCCAACAAACTTTCCGCTTCGCCTAACGTTACTTCTGCCAATATTTGAACAATAGCAGTCTTCACCGAATGAGATTGCTCATAATATTTTTCGGCCTCTTCAAATGAACAGTCTGTAGCTTCCATAATGATTCGTTTGGATCGATCAACTAATTTCTCATTTGTTGCTTGAACGTCTACCATTAAATTCTCGTAGGCTTTTCCTAATTTTACCATAGTCACTGTAGAGATCATATTCAGGACTAATTTTTGTGCTGTTCCAGCTTTGAGTCTTGTTGAACCCGTTAACACTTCCGGTCCTGTTACGACTTCTACGGGGTACTTTGCTAATGCACTAATAGCAGCCTTAGGATTATTAGAAATTGATCCAGTCTGCGCGCCCACTTCCTGAGCGTATTTTAAAGCACCCTTTACATAAGGTGTACGCCCACTTGCCGCAATTCCGATCACCACATCTATTTCATTCAAATTTTTATCCTTTAAATCTTTGACGGCTAATGCTTCAGAGTCTTCTGCCCCTTCTACTGCTTCCAAAACAGCTTTTTCTCCACCGGCAATTATTCCTTGAACCCACTCAGGTGATGTTCCAAATGTCGGTACGCATTCTGCGGCATCTAATATCCCAAGACGTCCACTCGTTCCTGCACCAATATAAAATAATCTGCCACCTTTTTCCATTTGCTTAATAACAACCGTGATTAAGTCATTGATCTGATTCATGCTTTGACGAATAGCTTTAGTAACTGTAGTATCTTCTTCATTCATCAGTTCTGTCATTTCCGGTACAGATAATGTATCCAAATTCATTGAACGAGGATTTCTCTGTTCTGTATTCATTTTACTCATCATAGTCCTCCATAAATTGAAATTTGACTCCTGCAGTTATGTGCTCTAGTAACCCTAATGAAGCGTCTTTAACTTGACCTAACACATTTACTCGATCATCTGCAGGTAAGGCTCTCTTTGTCACTTGTAGTTCTCCTACGTACCTACCATATAAATCGTTATCTAACGTAATAGAACCCGTTGGTCGTTGCTTAGCTTGAATGGGTTCAAATGACTGCCCTTTTAAAGCAACCCTTGAACCTTCTGAACGAAGGACATCTCTTGCTACATCTTGTCTATTATGATGAATTTCATAAAAATTTTCCGGTAGATTAGTGTGCACATTGGTAATGGGTAAAACGATAACTTCCTCTTCTATCCATTTTTTTATTCTAGTGACGGTACTTTCTTTCATAAGGATATCTCCAATCAGAACTTCATCTACCAGGAAGGTTTCTTTTAAATCCATATAAGCAACAAGCGGATCTATATTGCGATGCTCTTCTAGTGTAGGTAGTCCCGCATATATCGGTCCCCTCTTTTTGAGATTTCCTGGAATAAATGCTTGTATTTTGAATCCTTTATCTTTTAAGTACTTATTTCTCTTTAAGAAGAAATTTCTATCTAGTCCTGTATTTTCTCTAGGATAATAATTATGACAGACCGTAACCTCCGACAGATTCATCCCCGCTTTCATGAGTGAAGTACAAGTTTCTTCAGTAATCGTACTCGCATTCAAGATGATCTGAAAATGTTTTGAGAAAGTTTTAATTTCTGTATACGAAAACCCATAATCAATTCTTAAGCTTGTAATCCCAAATTCCTTAAAAAAATCAATTGCTTTTTCTTTTGTGATTGAATACTGTTCTAATGTACTTGACGATACATCTGCCATCAAGTTCATACCATAGTTTTTTATTTTACCTGTAATCCGTTTCAACCCACTTAACGTTTGTTCAGGATCTTCTTCAGGAATATGAAGAGAGGTAAAAATCGTTTTAACTCCTACTTCGTTTAATACTTTCAAATTTTGCATATTCATTTCTTCAGACTGAGATAAGTAAAGCGATGCTCCTAACATAAAATCGAACGACCCTCTCTACTAAATTTAATATTTGATTTCTCTTTTATTATGAACGAAATGAAATATTATTTCAATTTATAAAGCGGATTTCATAAAAGTATTTCGCTTATAAAAAATAAGTATGGATGATTGACATCCTAATTTAAGAAGGCTAATATAAAGTCATAGAATATAGTACGAATTAGAGATAAATATTTTTATAATATATAAATTAAAGGAAGCGTTGGATGATGAAAAAAACAGTTGGAATTCACCATATTTCTGCTATCGTAGGAAGCCCCAAAGAAACCGTGGCTTTTTATTCAGAGGTTCTGGGGCTTAGACTGATTAAAAAAACTGTAAACTTTGATGATCCAAGAACTTATCACTTATATTTTGGTAATGAAGAGGGCACTCCAGGAACAATCATGACTTTTTTCCCGTGGCCTAAAGCTTACTCAGGAACCGTCGGAACTGGTCAAGTAGGCAGAACCATGTTTGTTGTCTCAGAAGATGCTTTAGACTTCTGGAGCGAGAGACTGCGTTCTTTCAATATAAAAGTAGAACAAACATCACTATTTGGAGAAGAAACTCTATTCTTTCAAGATTCTCATGGACTTAATTTAGCTATTGCAGCTAGATCTGTTTCCGCTGAAAATACATGGTTATCTGAAGGGATTCCTGAAGAAAAATCTATAAAAGGGATTGCCGGTGCTTCTCTTTTATCTGAGCAACCGGATAAAACAGCAGCACTTTTAGAACATTATATGGGATTTGAGAGGGTAGAGGAAACCGAAAACTATATTCGTTTCAAAGCAGAAGGAACACTTGGTAATACAATTGATTTGAAAAAATCAGAAAGTCTTTCAGGTTCCTTTGGAGTAGGTACGGTTCATCATATCGCTTTTCGTGCACAAGATTTTTCGGATCACTTAGAGTGGCAAGATTACTTGATGGATAATGGATATCCAACAACCGAAGTGAAAGACCGTCAGTACTTCAAAGCCATTTACTTCAAAGAACCGGGAGGAATTATAATGGAGATCGCTACTGATACGCCTGGGTTTACAGTAGATGAACCATTAGAACATCTTGGAGAAACGCTGCTATTACCAGAATGGCTTGAATCAAAAAGAGCGTTGATTGAGGCACACTTACCAAGTCTTTCTTAAAAAACTTATCTCTGCCTTAAACTATTAGCAGTTCTCTTATGAAATTGAACAACAAGAGACACCCAGATAATCTTACAAATAAAGACTAACTAGTTTGAAATCTCATAAAGCTCTATACTACTACTTATATTCACTGTTATTAATGAATTACAAACTTTTCAACATAGAATAAATCATTTTATGTAAAATATTTTGATTATTATATCTTCAAAAGAACTAAAGCATTTGCGACAAGCTATTAAAAATTAAATAGTAAAATCATGATGTACTATACTTGTAGCAAGTTAAAATAGTTGCTATCTTGGATCGTGGTGATGCTTATATATGTAAGTGTTAAAACCTTAGAAAGGATAAGCCTTTTTGTCCATAGCTGAAGCGTTACAGCTTATAATTGCTTTTGGCAGTCTTTTGATTTTCCTAATTAATCTTGTAATCATATTGATCAAGCTGAATAGTAACAAAAAAATAAGTAGCCGTATTTGCCAATAAGTAAAATAGCCATATACATCTATTCAACTGTAAAGTTTGTACTTTTACTCTGCCTTTCGTTATTAGTTCCCTAGCTATTAAGATAAGGATCTCCTTTACAAAAAAAAACGAATTCACAACCACTTTTAAGCTGTCGTGAACTCGTTTTTTGTTTTTTAATTTTCTACTTCTGCTTCTTCTAATTCATCAATTGCCAGGTTAGCCATCGTTATGAATCGTTCATTTTGCTGAATTTCGAAGACAA
Organism: Marinilactibacillus piezotolerans; assembly: GCF_900114235.1. GTDB lineage: Bacteria > Bacillota > Bacilli > Lactobacillales > Carnobacteriaceae_A > Marinilactibacillus > Marinilactibacillus piezotolerans. The sequence continues at coordinate 7,740 of NZ_FOSJ01000068.1, forward strand.
AAGCAGCCTTCTTGTAAGATTCTACTGCTTGGTGACTTTGATCTAAATGCTCTAGGCATAGACCCTTTTGATAAAAGAAATCTCCTAATAAAAAAAGTGTATTATTTTCTATCAATAATTCAAGTCCTTGTAGTACCTTCTCCAAAGAATCGCGATACTTCCCTTGTTTAGATAGACATAGAGAATAATTCAATAATAGTTTTGCTTTTTTCTCATGTCCCATCCATTCTGAAAAAGATTCAAATCCTTTTTGGTAGTACTCTTCAGCTTTATTGTACTCTTGTTTTCGCTGATACTGGTTTCCAATACTGTCGATGATTTCAACTCGTAGTTCACCTTTTTTCGTACCTTCTTCGATTGCGATCAGATGTTTTAATGCTTTATCATAGTCCCCATCTCTATGCGTGTATAACAACCCTTTGATCCATTCGAAAAACAATTTATCTTCTCCAACAGAACGGGCAACTAATTCATGGTTTGTCTCTACCAAATAAGCGACTGAATCATATTCTCTTCTATCAAGATGCTGTCTGATCATTTTACATAATTGGCTGACTTGAGAATGTCTCGTCTCTAAAGAATCTTCCCCATAGAAATAACTCATCGGGGTGTCCATTCGATCCGCTAATTTCTCCATCAGGTCTCGACTAGGTCGTACTTTCTGTTTCTCTAATCTACTAACCATTGCCTGAGTACAGATTCCTTCAGCAAGATCAATCTGTGTCATACCAATTTCTTTTCTTCTTCTTTTGATCTTCTCCCCTAAGCGCATATATCTGATGCCTCGTTCCTTATAAAATATAAATGTGATTATAATAGTCTCATTATACCTAAGCATCTTTTAATTTTCCACACTATAAAGCTAAATTTTATTAATATGACTCTATTAATAAAACACGCTAGTCAACTAAGGACTAGCGTGTTTTTAAATATTATTCTTTCTCCTAGATAATTCATACTTTTGCTTGAATCGTGGAAACACTGCCTAATGGCAGGCACTATGATACTTTTATTGTTTCACCTGTTAAGTGATGAAAAAAGAACTCCATTCTGATATAGTAAAGGTGTCGAAACCAACCATAAGAAAAGGAGTTCTTCTAATGACTAGCTTACACAAAAAACAGATTAAATTCAATTCTAACATTACCATTTCGCATACAGGTGGACGCTTATCTAGTGATTCCGGTTTGGTCTTAGTTAAAGAACTAATGAATACCTTTGGTTTCTCTGATTTAGCTAAACGACTACTTCACTTAAAAGAAAATCGTGCTTACTTC
>NZ_FOSJ01000070.1 GCF_900114235.1 Marinilactibacillus piezotolerans
CACAGGAGGAATCTATCATGTCTACTCGTCGTCCACGTCGAACTTATACAGAAGAATTCAAGAAGCAAATTGTTGATTTACACAAAGCAGGAAAATCAAGAAAAGAAATCATAGAAGAATATGACCTTACAGGATCTGCTTTTGACAAATGGGTACGTCAACATAATCAAACCGGTTCATTCAAAGAAAAAGATAACTTAACACCTGAACAGAAAGAATTGAAAGAATTAAGAAAAGCCAATACCCAGCTTCAAATGGAAAATGATATTTTAAAGCAAGCGGCGCTGATATTCGGGCGAAAGTCGAAGTAATCAAACGTAATAAACATAAATATTCTATATCAGCGATGTGCCGTGCCCTTGAGATCAGTAGAGGATCTTATTATTATGAAGTAATAAAGAAAGAAAGTGACGCGAAACTTGAACAAGCGATTATTGAAGAGTTCGCTAAAAGCAAAAACAATTATGGCACGCGTAAATTAAAAAAACGATTGAAGAAACGTGCGTTTACTGTGTCCCGTCGGAGGATTGGGCGCATTATGAACAAGTTTCATCTGGTATCCAACTATGATAAACGGTCATACAAACCGCAACAGAGTGGCGTCAATCAAGCGAAGACTGAAAACGCATTGAACCGAGAGTTCGATCAAGAGCAGCCGATGAAAGCAATCGTCACGGACTTGACCTATGTCAAAGTTGCCAACAAGTGGTTCTATGTCTGTTTTATTTTAGACCTATTTAACCGCGAGATTATCGGGTATTCCGCAGGGCCAAATAAGACAGCTGACTTGGTTCTGCAGGCTCTCGCTACAGTTAAGGGAGACTTACATACGGTCAAGGTATTCCATACTGACCGGGGAAAGGAATTCGACAACCACATCCTAGATGAATTACTGGGTACCTTCGATATTGTGCGCTCGTTAAGTAGAAAAGGAAATCCTTACGATAATGCCGTAGCGGAATCTACGTATAAATCATTTAAGTTTGAATTTGTCTACGGTCACACATTCCATACACTCTATGAACTGCAAGTCCAACTGATGGACTATGTTCATTGGTGGAATCCTGTTCGCCCACATGGATCCTTGGACTACGAAACGCCTATCGATTATCGTGAAGGTTGGGAACAGGAACAGTCTGAATAGGAGCTTACATGTCCTTCACCGATCAGTTGAGTGGGGGGAAAGGAACTTAAACTGAATGGTCATTTACACCTTATAATTTTTGTTCAAAAAAGTGTTGACATACCACTATGTTTAAGTGAAGAATGGCTAATTAAATTCATTATGTTAGTAATTTATAGATCGAACATTTTGTCAATGTAGGATTCAAACGAAAAGTATATATTTTTGAGGTGAAAATATGTTAAATGATAAATTTTATTTCCCCAGTAATAATGGAGGAGAAGTTAAAGGGATCAGTGACTCCGGTATTGAAACATTTTCTGGTAATTCAATTAAAGGGTTAGGTCGAGAAATAATTCAGAATTCGCTTGATGCAAATGAAGGTTTCAAAGAGCCTGCTATTGTGGAATTTTCATTATTTACAACGAAATTCAGTTCATTACCAGGAAGTAAATCATTGAAAGACGCTTTTACTTACGCTAGGAAATACTGGGATAAACAAAACAGTAAAAAGGCCCAGAATTTTTTTGATCTAGCGATACTACAGTCAGATTCGGATATAAATGTTTTACGTATTAGTGACTTCAATACATCCGGATTGACTGGTTCAAAAGAAAGTTATAATTCTGCATGGATAAATTTGACAAAATCTAGTGGGGTTTCAGACAAAGCTTATGGGAGCGCAATGGGATCTTTTGGTATTGGAAAGTTTGCAACGTTTGCAACTTCATCTCTTCGCACAGTATTTTATAATACAGTAGATACTGAGGGTATAAAAGCTTTCCAGGGGATTTCAAGACTGACATCCTTTATTGATGAAAATGGAGAAACGACTCAAGGAATTGGGTATTACGGAGAAGAAAAGACCATTCCAAAATTTGAAAATTTATCTTTAGATCCAGATTTTAATCGACTTGATACTCAAACTGGGACTGATATCTTTATACCTGGATTTAAAAACCTAGAAAATAAATGGGAAGAAGAAATTATATCTGCTATTTTAGATGGTTTTTTATATGCTATTTTTAATGGTAATTTAATAATTAAAGTAAATGACATATTAATTAATTCAGAAACATTAAGTGTAGTAATGGAAGAATATAAAGATTCTTTTACAGAAGGTGCATATTATTATTATGAAGTTCTTACATCCCCAGATAAAATTTATTTTGAAAAAAATTATCGTAACAATGGTATTATCAAAATATGGATACTGCTTAAAGAATCTATGAATAATAAAACAGCTATGGTTCGTGGTGCAGGTATGAAAATAAAAGATGCGAAGTTTTCTAATTCATTAATTAGTGGTGCAGCAGTCATGGTTATTGAAGGTCAAGGTATCCAGGATGTAATAGTTCCACTTGAAAATCCTACGCATACTGATTGGGAGCCAAAACGTTCAGAAAATGTGCCGTATGCTCGGAATTATATAAAAGGAATCAATGAACTGATTAGAAGTAAATTAGCAGAATTATCTGGACTGAATGATCTAGAAGAAATTGACTCTAATGTTGGAGAATATTTACCTTTAATTTCAGACGAAGAAAAAGATCAATCAAAAGATGAGTCAGTCGCAAATGAGATTAAAACTGTTTTTAAAAAAGAAGTAATTAAAAAAAGGGAAAAATTGAATCTAAACAATTTAGACTCTAATTTAAATAAAGAAACTTCTAAACAAACGACTTTTGATCCAGATAGTAAAAATGGTGAAAACTTTGGATCAGGACATAACAAAACAAAAAACTCGATAAAGAACCCCGATGATGTAAAAGATCACACTCCAGGTGAAGGTTTTGGGAATGCTCGTTTTAAAGAGCATACTCATCTGCAACCTATCTCTGTAATCAATATCCGTACGTTAGTCCAAAAGAAACAAGAAGGGAGATATATTTTATTGTTTACACCAGAGAGTAACGCTTCTGATAGTGAAATTGCGATATTTTTAGTTGGAGAAAATGGCGGAGAAAAAGTTGACATAATAAGTGCAATGACAATGCCACCAATCTCACTTACTATAGAGGGTAATACTATCAAAGGGTTACCGTTAATTTCTGGCGTCCAAACTAAAGTGATTTTACAAATTGACTTTGACGATTATATGGCAATGGAGGTAAATGTTCGTGGAATTCAATAATAAAAATTTTCCTTATCCAGTTTTGACAAAAAATTCAGATGATTATGTAAATTCAGAATTTTCCACTGTAGTAGATTATGAGCTCATTGATACAAAAATCAAATTTAAATTAAACTATTTAATAGAAAACAAAGAACTGACAGATTTGCTCTCAGAAGGTAAAATAAGTGTAATTTATCATATTGAATGCCCGCAAACGTCATTTCGCAAAGCCATAAAGGTTCAATCAAAATATGAAACCCACGAGATTAATGAAACTTTTTTAAATGGCAAAGTAGAAGTCTCTACGTTTATTGCTGTAACTGAGCCTATTGTTGATTATTCTAATTCTAGTTTTAATGAAATGTTTCGTTCGTATTTATTTGATTTTGAAATTGGATCTATTTTAGCTATTGGTAATCAATATAATTTTTTGATTAATAAAGAGACAGAGGAGTTAGTAAACGTTGCTTCAATTTTTAAGTTAGTAAAAAATGAACAAATTCAAGCAATCGAATATGATGCAAGTAAAGATAGAATATTAGTTTACGTACCTGCAAATTCATTTGTATCTTATTCTATATTAAGAGAAATTCCTACGCTTCAAACAGTGCTATCTGGATTAATCATTGTTCCGGTTTTAAGTTCAGTATTAACAGAAATTGCATCTGGTAAGGGATCAGGATATGAAGATAACCTTTGGTACCTATCCTTAGAAAAACAACTTAAAGAGAGATTTAAAACCAGTTTATCAGTTGATGATTTGAGTTCCTATGGTAGAAGTATGGTTCATTTGGCTCAAGAATTGATTGGACATCCTACAACGAAAGGAATAAACACCCTTAAAAAGGATTATACTGGTGAGAACATAAAAGGAGACACATATGAGTAAAATTGAAATATTAAAAGAAGAAGAACTTGTATTTTTAAAAGATAACTTACACTTATATGTTAATGACTTCAATTCAAGTACAAATAAAGAACTTATAAAATCAATTGGTCATAATCCATTCGTGCAATCTAAATTTGAAATGGAAGAATTAGATCTTAAAATATCTAATAAATTTCAAGGTGATTTAGAATATGAGAATGTTATAAAAGTTTACACTGAATTGAAGTACTTAACAAATTCACAGGCAAGTGATGAAAGGCTATGGGCAGGTTTGTGTTTAACAAAATTTTGGGATTACACAAAAATACGATGGAATATTGAAGAAAATATACATGTGAATAATGTAAAGAATCACTACTTTTTTGGATATGGGGCTAAGCGATCATTAACACGAAATGCAATATCAAGATTATGGTGGATTGGTAGATTGACTTATGATCACACGGCCAATAATCCATATGAGTTAACTGAATTAGTTTGTCGAAACTCAAATTTTATACAAGATACACTGGAAAGAAATTTCTCAAATAATCCAAAGATAATCCTTCCTTTTTTAAGAGGAGTTAAAAGAGCAGAATTAGATGGTCTTATTTTATCTAAAACATCATTTAAAAGGTTAGCAATATATCTCAATCTATTGGGAGGAACATATATATTAGATGTTATTCCAAAAAAAGTCATTGAAGAGAAAGTTTACGTGTATGCAATGAAAGGTATGAAAGAGTATGAAACTAGAAATTCTATTACGAGACAATAAATGGAAAATAATTCGTCATTACTTATTAATCAATAATGTAACTCATCTAGATAGCTTGTCGCTGGATATGATTAATGAATTATATTTTGTTCCTGGAGTTTCTTATAATTTAATCGATGAATTAAAATATATGTTAGCAAATAACTCTTTTTCTAATAATTTACCAAATAAGCAATGTGCGAAAACTCCAAGAGATTTGCTTAACAAAGGGTTAGAAGAAGATGAGCATGAGAACAACATAGCTACTGATGAATACTTATCTGAAACTAGTAATGAACAGTTAACTCAAAAGAAACAAAAGAGTAAATATTGGTTTAGTAATCTGCCTTGGGAAACAATTGTAAAAGATTTAAAAATAAAAAATAGTTTTAAGGAAATTATATATAGCAGAGGTATTTATACTGTAAATGAATTAATTTCTGTACTTCCGGTTTATCTAAAAGAAAATGAAAAAGGAGTTAGAGCGGTAACGGTTTCAGAGTATAATGGATTTTTCGAAAATAGAATAAAACAACTTATTAAGTATGATTCTTTATCCAATGCTCAAAATGAAGGTGTTATCAATGAACTTACTTGGGAAAATTATTATTCAAAGATTGATAGATCATCAATTGCTTCTAACTTACCTAATTCACTTATTAACTTAAATTTGTTAGATTTTCTTGAAATGGAAAATTTAGAATATGATTCACGCATTAGCCGACGGCTTCAAGAAGAAACTTTATATAGCTTTCTTAATAAGGACGATTATAAGTACAGAGGTATTAGTAGCTCACACTTAGGAAAGTTTTTAACTTGTTTTTTTAAGTACCTTTATGAGTTTATTTCTAAAAACACTAATACTGAAGGTAGGATTCAGCTTGAATTTGAAGGTCGCTTTCCGTTTTATAAAAAGTCATTGAAAATTTCTCATTTAAAGAAACTTTTGAGAAATACAGAATTTGATAAATTATTCTCTGTGGCTAAAAAATATTCTATTAATACGTTAAATGAATTTATAGGAAAAAAGATAGAAGGAGACGACTATTATTATATATATCCAATTGTAAAGAAATTAGAAATTGATTATTTGGATAACATTAATAAATTAATTTCAACATATTCAAATGAAAGATATAACATTGTTTTAAAACGTTCATTAGGAGCAACATTAGATGAAATAGGTAACAGCGTTGGATTAACACGAGAAAGAGTTAGACAAATAATTAATAAATTTTCATCGAAGGCATTAATGGATATAGAATACCTAGCAAAAATAATTGAAGCCGATAGGGGCTATTTTATGAAAGAAGACTGGCTATTCTTTCAAATTCCTGATGAACATATGTCAATCTTAGAATTAGTAATAAATGAAAAATCGAAAGAATATGAATACCTTTGGTATACAGGACAATATATTAGCAAAGATTCAATAAGTAACAATTGGCAAGATAAATTAAATAGCATAGTTGAAAAAAAATCTACTATTTTTGGGGACATTCATGAATTATATGAACGAATAGTTGTAGAAATTCATAGTCTGAATATTTATTTTTTAAACGAAGAAAATTTTTCGAATTATTTAGACTCTCAATTGAAATATAAAATATTACATGGATCTTATATTAAACCAGGTGTAAATACAGGTGAAATATTAGCTATTATAATTGAAAAGAATTTTTCATTTGATATAAAGTTAGATTCTAACGATGACAATGAAGATTTGAAAATACTAAGAGAAATCATGAGGAAACAATTTCCTGAAATTAAAATACCTGATAATAACAGAAATTTAACCGCTGTTATCACGAGAAATCCTCAAATGGTATTATCTGATAGAGGTAGGTACGTAAATGCTTCTCGAGTTTATTTTCCAAAATTTTTACAGGAATTAATATATTCATGGATATTAGAAAAAAATTCAACCTTGACATATAAGGAAGTGTTTGAGCATTTTAAAGGGCAACTAATATTCGAATCTAATATTAATAACAGTAGTTTTCTTCATGGTGCGTTACAATATTACTATGAAGATGAGTTTGATTTTAGAAGAGATACCTTCGTTCCAATGGGAAAAGAACATGTTAGCACAGGTAAAAGGCTTCATAAACTTATTGATGAGCAGAATATTTTAAGTTTAGAAGATATACAGCAAAAAATACCAGGAATAAAGGATTATCAAATATTTGCTATTGTTGAGCGAAGTGAAGATCTATTCAACAGAGGGAATAATGAAATTACGTCAATCAAGTTTGTAAATTTTAATAGGGAAAAAGATAAAGAACTATTATATTTACTCCAAAAAGAACTAGAAGAAAATCTTGGCTTTACTAGTGCAAAAGCTATATTTGAAAGAATGCAGGATTCAAACATTATAAATAATGAAGATATTTTAAATGAAGCAGGTATTTTTCAATATCTAAAATTAAAATTTAAAGATAAATTTAATTTTAGATATCCATATATCTTAACTGAAAGCATAATACCACACACAGAAATAATTACTTTTTCAAAAGTGATTCACTATTTCTTTGTTGAAGGTCAAGATATAATAGACAGGTCAAAAATTGAAAAATTTAGTAAAAAATACGGTCTTTCAAATCTAAGTATTTATCAATTTTTTCAAGAAAACTCAGAAAAATTAATACGTATATCTAAGGAAAAATATATTTTGAAAGATAATAGTGACATTTTAAGCGAAGACTTAAACAATATTGACAATTATTTAGCAGATACAATTGACAATTTTTTGCCACTTGTAGATTTTAGGAACTATAATGATTTACCTAATATAGAATATGAGTGGAATGAATTTCTTTTAGAAGATTTAATAGCTAAATTTGGAAAGCGAATTAGACTTATCGATAGAAAAACGAATTATTCTCATTTTATAAGTTCAATTGCTGTTCCCTTAAATTCTAATTTTAAAAACTATGAAGATTTAGTAATTTCAGTTATGAAATCTAATAATAAAAAATCACTAAATACTCGCGAAATGCTTAAGCTATTACAAACAAGTGGTTTAACCAGTGTTGCAATTCCAGTAGAACTATCAAATGGTGAACAATTGTGGTTTAATCCAAGAAGTGATTTATATCAACTTAGATAATTTATATATTAGTAGGATAATATTTCGTAACAAATCAATTTTTAAGTCTCAGTTATTAAATTACTTATTTGAAAACCAGTAAGTACAATACTAATATTACGTTAAATGAGGACAAACTAGTTTTTTACAATAATTTTTTGATAATTTATGATAGATTTAATTCGTTAAAAAAACGAATATGAAATATTATAACAATATCAACGGAAATAAAATTGAAAATGTTTCTTTTATCTACTCTATATGTTAATGAGTAAAAGTAAAATAATAAAATCATTTAAAGCCAGAAACTTAGGATATCATACGATTATTGGAGGATAATGTGGGGATAATTAACTCGGGTTTTTTAACTATATCGACTTTTTAACAGCAACATATTTACCATGTGCCGGAATATCAACGTGGGTATTCATGGACAGATGATCAATTAGAAGATATGTGGATAGATTTAATTCAATTAGCGGAAGATCAAGATTTATCTTCTCATTTTTTAGGTCAAGTGGTTGTGCATTATGAAAATACAGAGAATAGGTGGTATATAATTGATGGACAACAAAGAACCAGTACTTCTATTATCTTATTAGACGCTTTTAGAATGTTATTAGATTATTTACATGAAAAAAACAATAATGAAGACGCTAAAATTGATGCTGATGACATAACTACAAAATACATTGGTAGGGTAACTCAGAAAAGACAGGATCAAAGATTAATTCTAGGAGATTTAGATAAAAAAATTTTTAAAGAAACTATTCAAGTACGAGGTAATGAATATTATAAAACCTGAATAATTCATACTTTTTAATTGAAACCGTCTGAAACTGCCTAACGGCAGTCTGATAATTACTTTTTTATTTTCACCCCTTAAGTGATGAAA
>NZ_FOSJ01000071.1 GCF_900114235.1 Marinilactibacillus piezotolerans
AAACTCTTCGAGCCATTTATCTGTCATCTCATCTGTTAACGGTAGTGTCACCTCCTTTTTTTCCGCAAGTCGAATGACTTCCGTTATTTTTTGTCTTGAGTGACCAGTAGCTGCACGAATACTTCGAAGCGAAAAGCCATCAGACCTCATCTCCAATACTTTCCTATATTGGAACATAAAAAAACCTCCATATAATAAATGTCATGCTTTAGGCTTAAATGCCGTAGGCATGCACATTAATTATACAGAAGTTAATAAGTGGTAAACAGGTTGGCAATGACTGGTACATTTCATGGCAAAGGGTGGTACAAAACTTGGCAGCGCTGGTACATTTCGCTGGCGGTAGTCAGTTTAAGTTATAAACTTCACATTTCAGAGTGATTAATTCGTATATACACAGATTAATATCTGAAAAGAGAAGGACTCACTGGAATTTGAAATCAGATAGGGTGAACCGTACCATAAGTAAATGAGGTTTTTCTTTTAAACATAAATAGTACTATTCCATTTCTTTTGGAATAGTACTGTTTTTATTTTAAAAATACATTAGTTTATTTTTTTTAATTTGAATTTTTTTATTCAGGAATGTGTTAACATTCACAGCCTGCTATAAGAGTATTAAGGAAATAGCAATCAAGAAATACATGTAATGTTATTTTAATGAGTGAATATGAATTTATAAGTTTAGATATAATTACTTTAAAATAGAAAAATAAAATTTTATTAGGAATTTTCTGGTAAAATATATTTAGCGTAATCCGTAAAAAATACTTAAAAAAAGGAGTTTAAAGATGTTTTTGAGAAATGTACAAATACAAAATTATAGAAAGTTTCAACAGGAATCTTTTTCTTTATCTAATGAGATTACTTTATTAGCAGGAGCCAATAACAGTGGCAAAACTTCTTTAATTAATTTAATAGGTTCTATTTTGGATGATGGAAAGATAACATTCAATATTTCTGACATTCCTGTAAAGCTTACAAAAAAATGGGTGGATGATATCTATGATATATTTTATAGTATTTTAGATTCAGAGAAAGTTAGCGCTGAAACAGTTGAGGAACTGACAAAAAAAATATTCGATAAAGAGTCTTCTAATCCAAGTAAAGAGCTCCTTATACCACCTACAGTTGTAAGATTTATAGTTGAATATAATGAAGATGATGATATTAGAAATTTTGCGGATTTTATCATGAGTTTAGATCCAAAGAATGACTATATATATTTTGAACATGTTATTGAACCTACATATAAAAGTTATAAGGAAGCACTAACAGAGAGATTTACTAAGCTAAAACAAAGGCATAGACAAATAAAAATTACTCACAATGATTCAAAGAGTTTAAAAATTAAGCAATTCAAAGATATGATTTTAGATATATACCAAGCAAGCTTAGTCTCAAAGTGCTATTACTGCGATAGTGATTTCTCGGATAATAAGTATGAAATTGATACTAGTAGATTCAGAAAGCTTTTTAATTATAAATATATAAATGCAGGCAGAACTCTTGATGATCAAACTAATGGAAACTACAGAAGTCTAAGTAAAAATATGGTTGATCTTGCTAAGCACAATGAGAAATTTAGATCCCTACTGGATGAATTGCCCGATCAAATAATGGATCCAATAAGGGATGCACAAATTGTTGATAAAGTAAGACAGGCTTCTATCTCTGGACTTAGTAATGCTATAGAAGCAATTGCTAAAGCAAATGGCGGAAATACTGCAAGTATGGTATTAGATATAGATATTAATGAGGAAACTATTGCTCCCCTACTTAATCAAATTACAAGTACAAAATATGATTATCAAGGTCATTATCTCAATGAAGCTTCACAAGGGCTTGGGTATAGTAACATGATTTATATACTTTTACAGCTTGAATCGTATAAAAGAAAAATCGATCCCTTGCTAGTTAACATATTTGTAATTGAAGAGCCGGAGTCACATATGCATCCACAAATGCAAAGAATATTTGGTAAATACCTACAAGATTATTATAATGAGAAAAAGATACAAGGCCTAATAAGTACTCATTCGGCGGAGATGGTGCGCTTGACAGAATTGAAAAACTTAAGAGTTTCTCGTCCTGTTGATCATCTTGAAAGTAAGATATATGATTTTTCTTTATTCAAGAGAAAAATAAGAGGTGATATTACTCTCGACAACTTTTACGACTGGTTCTATGAGATAGGATTTCCTGATATTGTATTTGCTGACAGAGTTATTTTGTATGAAGGTGATACCGAGAGATTATTTATTAGAAAGTTATTGACTCTTGATAAGTTTTATGAGCTTGGTCAAAAATACATCGCATATGTTCAGGTAGGCGGAGCTTATGCACATAAGTATAACGAAGTTATTGAATTTCTTAAAATTAAAACACTAATCTTAACAGATTTAGACTATAAAAAAAGTGCTACTACAAAAGAAGATATTATTAAATCAAAAACAACCAATGCCACGCTTAATCAATATTTTAATAAATCTAAGGGAATAAAAACTCCTACTGTAGAAGAATTATACTCTTGGAAAGAAAATGGCGAAAATATATTTTCTGAAGGGTTGATTTTAGTTAATTTTCAAGGAAAGGAAGAAAGATTTTCCCGCACCCTAGAAGAGGCGATGCTTGCTAAACACTATGATATTAGTGCTGTCACGGAAAAAGAGAGAAGCAAGTGGGTAGAAGATAGAAAGCATGATCAATTACGGTACACCATCCCACAAAGTCATAAAAAATCCGAAACAGATGAGATAGATGATTGGGAACTTGAAGATAAAAATATAATTCAAGAAACCGATATTGAAGTTAACAATAGTACAGATGTTGGGGTAACTACTATAGAGCAAAAAGAATGTATAGATAATGGAGAAGAACCTAGTGAAATGATCACCATTAGAGAAATAGTAAAACATACAGGAAATTCAAAAACTGATTTCATGTATAGCGTTATTTTAAACGATATGATTATAAGGATGCTTCCGTACTACATAGAGGAGGGATTAGAGTGGTTACAACAATAGTTAATAATATTTTCTTGGTTAATGCGCCAGCAGGTAGTGGAAAAACAACTAAAATTAAAAGTATGATAACTAGTAGTAGAATTAAATATCCTAATAACAATATACTGTGTATCACTTATACAAAAAGAGCTGCTGAAGAGTTAAAAAAAGATATTGAATCTGAGGATATTCAAATTAGTACCATTCATTCTTTCCTCCACCAATTTTTAAAAATTTACTTCCGCAAGAAAGAAATTATTGATTTATATTTTGAAATATACAATGATCAGATTCAGAAAAGTATAATAAATAAAGAAGAGAAAGAAAATATAACTAGAAAAAATCAAAAATACATTGACAAGTTTGGGGATTTATCTCTTGATTTTATAAAAACGAATGTTGACCAAATCTATTATAATGAAACTTCATATAATCACTTGTACTTTGGAGGATTATCTCACGATGATTTATTAGCTTTTTCTGCACTTTTATTTGATAAATTCCCTAAAATTAGAAAAAGAGTAACACAAAAATATCAAGAAATTTTTATTGATGAATATCAAGATACGGCGTCAAAGGTATTAAAAATGTTTTATGATGCTGTGATTGAATCAAATTCTACTTTGTATTTATTGGGAGACAAGATGCAGCAGATATATAGTAGTTATGATGGGACATTTGAAGAGGAATTTAAGACTCTAAATAGAAATATTAATTTAGAAACTAATTATAGATCAATACCCGATATTGTGAGGCTGTTGAATAACATTTATAACGATAAAAATTATGAGCAAAAATATTCAAAAGAAAATAGACTTCTTGAACCTAATCATGCACCAAGAGTAATATTTACAAACGATATAGAATCACGCTTAGAATTAGAGCAAGAAAATTATCCAGAGGCATTACTACTGTATCTATTGAATCAACAGAGATTTGATTCAATAGGGGCAGGTCAATTGTTTTTTCACACTAAAAGATTAAAAAAATATTCCAATAACAATCAACCATCTGCAGTTGATGTTATGACTGATAATACTAATGGAAATACAGATCCTCTTTATAGGTTGCTCTTTGCAATAATAAAGCTTTTAACTTATTATGGCGATTCAAATTTAGGGAGAATAACTAATCATTTAAGAAATAACAAGAATATATTTAATACTTCAAAGTGTACTATAGCTAGTCGAAATGATATTAATGAGCTAGACGAGTCATTGAATAAACTATTAAAGGAATATCAAAAATGTGAGAAAATTAAAGAATTTCTTGAGGTTATAAAAGAAGATACATTATTTAATGCTAACTATTTCGATGAAATTGATCAAGAATATGGGGACCTCTTGGATGTGAAATTAGAACAATTTAGAGCTTTAAAATTGTATCTAGATAATCCAAGAGTATCAACTCAACATGGAGTAAAAGGCGAGAGTCATGATTCGGTCTTCTTCATTGCTGCTGATTCTATAAGGCACTCTCCTTTTGTTTATATGCATACGTTTTTAGAATTATGGACTAAAGTAGATTTAACCTTAGAATCTATAGAATCTTTTTACTATGAATATGTAATGTGGATTGATGAAACAATAGAAGAAATAGGATGTAAGGCATCTGATATAAATAGTGGAATACTTAAAGAAAAAAGTGAGTATTTAGAGGGAAGAATTAATGAGTTATGCACTCATTTCAAAGAGAATCCTATTTTTCTTAATCTATGTGTTGATGATTATAACAAATACCTTGAAAATAAACTTGTTCGTAATATAAAAAAATGTTTCAAAAAAAATAAAGTTTATGCAGTTCTTTCTGCTTTTAGACTATTTTATGTTGGATGTTCAAGGGCTAGAAAAAACTTAACAATCTTCATTGAACGTTCTAACGTAGAAGCTTTTTATGATGAAATTACTGCAAAATTAAAGAATATTGGTTTTGATGTAGAAGACGATACCTTAACATACTAAAAATAATTAATTAACTGTAATAATTGTTAACAATTAATTAAAAAAAGAAGCAATATATTTAAACCAGACTTCTTTCTTAATTAAAGCAGAAAAAAATGACTTCTTTTGCTTTTATAATAAAAGATTTTCTAAGGGGGATATGCATGGACAGGTTAGATTTATATAAGAAACCTACTTAGTTACGTACTTTTATTACAAATGATGGCGAGGATAATGACGAAGAGTATGAAAGGTACTTATCTACAAAAAAAGATGTTGAAATAAATAAAGAGAGGTATAACAAGGAGTCTGAGTTTTACGAGATTGTCAAAGAAATGATTTTTGACGTTGATCAAAACGACCGACCGCTGCTCCATATTATCGGTTATACATTTAATAGCTCTTATAACAGTCTAGAGATGGTACACTTATTGCAAACATCTGTTGAAGCGTCGAGTGATGAATTAGACAGAGTAATAGTTCATGAACTGGCTATGTCAGTTATTTATAATATACCTGTTTTTCTTAATCACGATGAATTGGAAGAGAGCCTTAGTAAATATTATAATCAATTATATGAACATGGTTTTCAGTTAATAAATGAAAATTATGAAGTGAAAAAATACAAACTTTTAGATACGTTAGTTCCAGATTTTGTGGACCAAAAAGGTGAATTAACAGGAGAGAAAATACCAAGAATATATTCATTTAGTGAAGTAAAGTATTATAAAAACATATTAATGGAAAAACTAAAAAAACTGGATAATGCTCAATATGTAATTAATAATTTGAAAGATGGCCTTAATGAATTATCAGAAGGATTAAATAGTTTTTCGAGAAATGAAAATAGACTTCAAGAAGTATTAACGAATTATCCAATTTTATTTGGAACAGAATATATTGAGGTATTAGATAAGCATAGTTTTGGTTCAGAATACGAAGCTGATTATGTTTTGAAAAGATATAATGGGCTTTATGATGTTGTTGAAATTGAAGCTAGTACTTTAAATGTTTACACTAAACAAGGAAATCCAACTAGTGCGTTGGTACATGCAGAACAACAAATAATGGACTGGTTAGAGTGGATTGAACATAATAACTCATATGCACGTGATAAAATTCAAGAATTATATTCACCAAAAGGCTATGTGGTAATTGGAAGATCTAATGCTTTGACACTAGAAACAAAAGAAAAACTTAGAAGAAGAAATTTAGTTTTCAGATATAAAATTGAAGTAATTACCTATGATGATTTATTAGAGAACGCTAAATCATTATTAAATTTACTGACTGGTAATAAGTCAGAAGATGATTAACTTGTATTAGCATACTTTGTGAATTTAACTAGACAAATCGGATTAGTATAAGTCAAGAAAACATATTTTGCTAGTAAAATTTTCTTCTTGATATGTGCCCCAACTTCTTGGCCACCTTTGATGAAAAGGTAGGTGGCTGAATCAAGGAAGGACGCCTTATCTCGTTGACGATTAAATTATCAAAGGCAATTGTACCATAAGTCAGGTTTACAAACGGAACTAAATTTAATAAAGTAGTTTCTGGATGAATCACTATAAATAATTAAAATAAGGAATGGTTTAGTGAACAATAGATTATTTATCATAGGAAATGGATTCGATCTATCTCATAATTTACCTACAAAATTTGACCCACATTTTAAAGAAATTGCAGAAAAATATGAACAGATTCCATATTTTTGGGAACTCTATCAATCACAAGAAGTAAATATTTGGTCTAATTTTGAAAATCTTTTGGCAAAACCAAATTTTAATGAACTAGAACAAATATTTGAAGGATATCAACCTAATTATTTATCCAATCATGAAAGTGATAGGGATGCAATCATTACACAAGTAGAGCTAAATGGAAACTTGAGCCCATCTTTGTATGAATTTTCTAATCAAGCCGAGGAAGAATTAAATAAAGTATCATTGCTCTCTGAGAATGTTGAGTTATTTAATAATGAAGATTTATTTGTAAATTTTAACTATACGCATACGTTAGAAAAAGTGTATGGTATACGAGCAGACAGAGTTTTGCACATACATGGTGAAGTCGGTCAAGATAATTTAATATTAGGTTATCCTAAAGGGAACTTTTCACCAGAAAAATACCAGTATGATGTTAGGCAAAAAGGAAGAGGGCCTTATCGAGAAATCGATATTCGAGAGCATATAGAAAATATGATAAAAGACGATATGATGGATTACTATACTTATACAGCATTTGAAAGTTTAATCAATAAGGTAGAATCATTTAATAAGGAACCGCAACTCCAATTGTTAGAAAAATTTTTGATTGGAGCTGAAGTAAAAGAAATTATAGTAAAAGGCCATTCTTGCGCAATTGATTTTTATTATTTTAATTTATTAAATGAAAAATTTAGGTATGCTAATTGGTTATTTTATTCTTTTGATAAAGTTACAAGTAATAATATTAAAGAGATGATAAAAAATTTAAAAATCAAAAATTATAAAATATTATAAAAAGCAGGCGGTGCGGTACTTTATAGACGCTTATAAAACACAAGTTAAAGGAAAATAAGATTTTGAATTTAAATATAGATATTAATAGCTTTTTAACATTATAGTTTATAGACAAAAAGAAAAAGTGAAGTTTTTGTAAGACTACGACATTACGGTTTTTATAGGTTAGATTTCACTTGGGTGAAACAGTATGGAAGAAGAGTGTTATCACTTTGCGTATTTGTTAAGGTAATTGTTGATGAGTATTATTATATCTCGAAGAGACAATTGGCAATTGAAGTTATTATGAAAGATATTTAGCTACGATGATTTTGTTGAGAAAAAATATGAATTGCAATATGCAGTTAGCTATATTTAAGAACAGCTCTAATAAATGTAAGATAATTTATATTGCTAAAATGTGAAGAAATTTTGAGGAAGACGCCATGTAGTTGCCGCAAGAGTGCATGATCAAACAATAATCAAGCGTCTCCCATAAGTTCCATCACATAAAAAAGAGTAGGCTGTTTGCTTGGAGTGGTGTAGAAGTCGGAAACAATATCGAATACGAGTTTTTTATAAGTTGATAAGGCTCTTTCGTTGAAAGCTGCTACAGTCAATCTGAAGCCCTCTGGGTTATACTTAATGTCTACTGAATAATAAACTATGCTTATTCTGCTGCCTTTTACAACTAATGATTGATATAATAGATGCAAGGGTTTTTATAGGATGTTAAACAAAACCTTGCACTTTTACTGAAATGAGGACAGAAACATGTATAAATCACAACCGTATTCACAAATCGCTTTCGAAGACTTCAACCAACCAATGGGACTAAAAATGAACCCGAAAAATAGATGGATTGAAAAAGCGGAATGGATCCCTTGGGCTGAACTGGAAAAAGGCTATGCCAAGAACTTTCGCAATCAAAAAGGCAATGTCGCCAAACCGCTTCGTATGGCTCTGGGT
>NZ_FOSJ01000010.1 GCF_900114235.1 Marinilactibacillus piezotolerans
CAGACATGAAAATGAGTGCAATGGCCGATTCGTATAAAGAGCAGATGAACAATCACGATTATCAGGATATGACGTTCGAAGAACGCTTTAATCTACTTGTAGATCATGAGTATTCTCGTCGTCAGACAAGCAAACTACAGCGATTGATTAATCAAGCCCAGTTCAATGAACCGTCCGCAGCAATTGAAGATATTGAATATCATCCTGACCGGCATTTGGATAAACACCTTATTCTCGAATTGGCCGCAGGCAACTATATTCAAAAACATTTAAATATCATATTAATGGGAGCATCTGGAAACGGTAAGACTTGGTTATCAAATGCCTTCGGCGTTCAAGCCTGTAGACAACAGTATAAAGTGAAATATGTTCGCCTACCAGAATTATTAGATGAGTTCATTTCAGCAAGAAATGAAGCAGACGGTAGCTTTCGCCGGTTGATAAAGAAGTATAAAAAAGTTGACTTACTCATCATTGATGAATGGCTACTAACCACCTTACCCGAGGAACATACCCTAACATTATTTGAGATTATCGAATCTCGGTTGAAGACATCTTCAACCATCTTCTGTTCACAGACAGCACCTGAAGGATGGTATGAGAAACTTGGGGAAGCGCTAGTAGCTGACGCAATTCTTGACCGTATCGTACATGATTCTTACACTGTTTTGATTGATGGTGAAGTTTCTATGCGTGAAAGACATGGACTGAAGGGTGTAAGATAATAGAGCAAGTCAGTAACCATAATTGAAAAACTCTAGATAAATGGAATCCGGCCACTGACAATTACATGTCAGTGGCCTTTTCTTCTCCGCATTAAGTGGATTTATTTCCCGCACTGACTGGCTCTAAACTCCGCATACGCGGCTCAATCTGTCCGCAATATTCAGTAAATTTAAATACCGCTAAATCAAGGTTAAACTACCTTGGCTTGACGGTATTTTTTTGTACTAGTTGTGTCTCGACTTCTCCCTCACGCCTGTTAATTCAAAATTAAACATATTTATTAAAGTAACAATGCGCTAAGAACTCTATAAACATTAATAATTTGTATTTGCCACCTCGTTCTGCTCCATGGTCGCCAAGGTGGATGACGTGATCGAAAACAGTTGAAAGCTTCATTTCTGGATTATGAGTTAACAGCACAGTAGTAGCTTTTGACCTGGTTATTTTCAAAGTTAAATCTTTTTGCATAACATAGGATCCTTCAAGTGATATGAAAATAGCTAAGTCATTTTCTTTAAGGTTATCAGCAGCAATTAATTGATTATTAAGTTGAGGATAGTATTCAACAAACTTTCCAGCAGTCAATAACATATGCTGTAGGATTTCAGCCATATTTCCTGGTATCAATGTTGCATAAAGATGAACATTTGAAGCATCATGAATTAATTCAGATAAATTCTCAAATTCTTTTAAATCCAGTTTTTCTGCATAAGCTGCTAAGTCAGTCACTGAATTTTGAAATTCTGAAAGGATATTTTTTTGTAAAGGACTTACTTGTTTATTAGTAATTGCATCTAAATCAATTTTCATTTCGTCAAGTTCGATATAGGTTAACTGATAATCTTTTTTTAAATCATTAAATCCGGCATATCCTAAGTTTTGAGAAAATCGAGTGACGCTTGCTTTCGATATATGACACTCACTGGCAATATCATTTATTGAAAGATTTTCTTTATATAAATGTTTTAATAAATAACGTGCAATGACGATATCAATTTCTGTATATGTTGGAGATTGATTGATGATGTTTTGAAGCGTTAATACTAACCCGGCGCTCATATAACCACTACTTTCTCGTGAAATAATGCAATATTATTTCTACCCTTTTTCTTATTATACCAATTAGTTTTATAAATCCATAATGGTCATAATTTCAATTCTTAAAACTAGTTTCAAAAGATGAAACCGTTCTCTTAACGAGAGCCCATCTGGCTTAGTGTTGTTGCTATACTTGGACTATCAAATAGGAAAGGGATGAGAGCAAATGACATTTAGGGAAAATTTTTATTGGGGAAATTCAGTTTCAAGTATGCAAACAGAAGGAGCTTGGAATGCAGAGGGAAAAGGTAAATCAGTATACGATATTAAAGAAGCGACTGAATTTTCTTCTGACTGGAAAGTTGCAACTGACTCTTATCATAGATATGAAGAAGACTTTGACTATATGCAAGACCTTGGAATGAATATGTATCGTTTCCAAATTTCGTGGAGCAGAGTAAATCCTACTGGAGATGGAGCGTTTAATGAAGCTGGGATTGAATTTTACGATCGATTCATTGACTCCTTGATTTCTAGAGGGATTGAACCAATGATTTGTTTATATCATTTTGATATGCCTTTGCATTTAGCAGAAAAGTACAATGGGTTTTTATCGAAAGAAGTTGTTAGCGCTTTTAGTCGATATGGAATTGAAATGATTAAGAGATTCGGCCATAAAGTGAAGCATTGGATTACGTTTAACGAACAAAATGCATTCTGTTTAATACCTGAAGTTTTTGAATCTTCTGGATATATGACAGGGGGAAAAAGTATAAACGAAGCCTATCAGATCCAACACAATATTATGATGGCACACACCTATGTGGCGAATTATATACATGAGAATACCGACTGCCAAATAAGTGGGATGCTTGCTTATCAGGAAATATATCCGGCAACTTGTCATCCAAAAGATGTGTTTAGAGCAAGAGAATTTGATGAGCAGATTAACAATAATTTATTAGAAGCATTTGTACATGGTCGCTATTTGGATTCATTTTGGTCACTGCTTAAAGAACATAATATTGAATTGAAAATCGAAGAAGAAGAATTAAATGAGCTCAGTAAATTAACAAGTGACTATTTAACGTTTAGTTATTATGCAACTAACGTTATTGATCATAAGAAAATTCCAAAAGGAACATTCCCTGCTGAATATTTAGAATTTGGAAAAGTTGATAATCCATATATAGATTCCACTGAATGGAATTGGCAAATTGATCCACTAGGTTTTAGAAATATATTAAATAAATTATATGCTAGATATCATTTACCAGTTTTCCCGATTGAAAACGGAATTGGAGTTATTGAAGAATGGGATGGAAAAAACTCAATAGAAGATGATTATCGTATTGAATATCATAGAGATCATATACAAGAAATGAAAAATGCAGTAGAAAAAGATGGTGTAGATGTAATAGGATATCTTGGATGGGGTCTTATTGATATTCTTAGTTCAAAAGGAGATATGCGTAAAAGATATGGTGTTGTGTATGTAAATAGGGAAAATCATGATTTAAAAGACTTAGCACGTGTTCCGAAAAAAAGTTATCAATGGTTAAAAAGAGTCATTCGTACAAATGGAGAAAATTTGTCTAGCATGGTAAGCAGAGAGGAATGATCATATGTCAGATAAAAATGAAAGAATGATGAATAAGTTTGTTGAAATTGCAACTAAAATAGGAAATCAAGTTCATTTAAGATCTTTGCGGGATGCTTTTGCAACGATCATTCCGTTGTTTGTTTTAGCTGGATTAGCAGTTCTGATTAATTCTGTTGTTTTTCCATGGATCTTTTCTGATCAAATGCTGGAAACAGCAGAACAGTTTGGAACAAGTATTATTCGAGGAACGTTGAATAGTGCTGGTTTGCTGTTATGTCCTGCTATAGCTTATTTTCTATCAAAAAACAAAGGGTTTAGTAATCCTATTTCAGCAGCAATTATTGCCATAGCAACATATATCACAATGATGCCACTACAACTGATGACCACTACTACCACAGGTGAAGAAGTTCTAGTAGATAATGTACTAAGTTTTGCTAATTTAGGAACTGGAACAATGTTTGCCGGTATTGTTATTGGTTTAGTAGCTACTGAATTATTGATTGCGCTTAATAAATTTGATATTTTAAAAATTAATCTAGGAGAAAAAGTTCCACCAGCAGTTTCGAGATCTTTTAATGTTATGATTCCAGCTATCATAACGGTATCATTATTCTCTGGATTATCTTTGCTATTGATGATTACATTGGGAACTGATTTAATTTCTTTAATTGTAACGGTTATACAAGAACCTTTAAGAGCAGTTGGAACAAGTCTAGTGGGTTATTTGTTCCTTTATAGCTTAGGAAACTTATTCTTTGGATTAGGCATTCATCAATCTGTCATTAATGGACCATTTACAGAACCGTTCATGACACAAAATATTAATGAAAATTCAGTAGCTTTTGCCGAGGGTGCAGATATACCGCATATTTTAACAATCAGCTTTCAAACTGCATTTGCTCAAATGGGCGGAACAGGCGCAACTATTTCCTTAATTATTGCCATCCTCATATTTTCAAAAGTAAAAGCTTATAGACAAATTGCAAATTTATCAGCAGCACCAGGTATTTTCGAAATCAATGAACCTTTAATATTTGGTATGCCGATTGTATTCAATTTACCAATGATTATTCCATTTGTTTTGCTTCCAATTATTCAAACCATTATAGCTTATCTGGCTACTGCGGCTGGTTTGGTAAGTAAAACAGTTGTGTATATACCTTGGGTGACTCCGCCTGTTATAAGCGGATGGCTGGCAACGGGAGGAGATTGGAGAGCATCGGTACTCCAAATTATTCTAATAGCACTGGGAGTCATAATTTATCTTCCATTCTTGAAAATCAGCGAGCGAGTATTAATGAGACAGGCAGAACTGGAACAAGATCTGTAATTGAATTATGATTTAAGAAGAAAAACACGGAGTTTATTTATAAAATATCTACAAATGAACTGGAAAAAAATAGCCAACTCGTGTCTGTTGTTTTTGTTGAATCGTTATGTCAATAAAAAAAGAATGTCGCTTTATAAAGTTTTAAATGAATTGTAAGTAAATAGAAAATAATCAAATGATAGAGGCTGGGACAAAACCAGCCAGAAAAGAAAATACCGCCCAAGCGCAAGGTAACTGAGCCTTGACTGGGCGGTATTTAAAATTATTTGTACACAAAATTTTGGGTATTAAATATTTATATGCTAACTTTATCTTTATGGATATGTGGATCACTCTATTGTCAATACATTACTTAGATTCAACCTTCTTCAATAATTTCGTTAAAGGATAAACACCCATACTTTGAAGGACGAATGAGATTAGAATAGCTGAAAATGCAATAGAGATGACCAAATTTTGATTACCTACTGAACTGTTTACCGTCCATAGTAGTAAGACGATCGACATGGATCCTTTAATGCCTGCCCATGATAAGAGCAAGAAATTTAAAAGAATGTTTCGAAATAATGTTTTTCTCCAATTTGGAAAAATGGACATAAGGGAAAAGACAATAATTGTTCTTGCAAGCACAGATAATAAAAATACCATGAAAGCTAGGGGCCATTGATTAAATTTTAAATAGGGTATGGCCTGTATACCAATGAGTAGAAAAAGAATGGAAGTTAGAATGGGGTTAAGGATATTCCAGAATATATTTAAATGGTTTCTAGTTTCTATTTTATCTCAGTTTCTTTTTTTACAAATGCAAAAGAAAGTACGATCCCCGAAATAACGGTTGCTAGCACCCCAGAAAAGCCAAAGTATTCAGCAAGCAGGAAGCTTCCATATGCTGTTAACACACTTAACATTACCAGATAATCTGGGTGAGAAGTGAAACGTAGAAGTTTTCTGAGAATCCAACCTGTGATTAAACCTACGCCAACACCTCCCGCTGAAACAATCATGAATTCCTGTAGAAAATGAAGAATTGAAAAACCACCACCGGTTTCGACCATCGATAAGACAATCGTAAACATGACAATGCTCGTTCCGTCATTTAACATTGATTCCCCTTCTACAATATTTGCAATCTCATCCACACCATTGCTTTGCTTTAGAATATTTACAACAGAAACTGGATCTGTAGGAACCAATATAGCTGCTAGTAACAATGAGATGTTCCATGCCAAAGGATGAATTAATGCAGAAGTATAGTAGATCCCTATGCCTAAAAGAAACACAGTACCTAGCATACCAACAGTAGCCAGTGTCATAATGACAGGAGCATTACTTTTAAAAGCTTTTGCAGAAAACTGATATGCTGAGACAAACAGTAATCCTGGAATGAAAACTTCATATAAAACATCGCTTGCCACAGAAAAATCTGAAAATATAGGGATAAACGACAGTCCTATACCAATAAGTGCTAGAACAACAAGTACAGGAAAATACTTCTGCTTAATATCAAGCATACGAACTACAATACTCACTAGCAGAAGAATCATCAGCTGATGCAATATTGTCACATTAATACCCCTTTCTCTCTAAATATGAATTCTCTATTAAAATAGTATAACAAAGAAAAGGATAGGAGTTAAAAATGTAGCTTATTGCAATTATTTAATTTCTACTTTCAGACTAGACACTTCTAAGAAAAGTTACTACGATCCCATTATAAAACCATTTCGATAACTATTCAGAGAAAGTATATTCATAATTAAATAACCAAGAAAACTTTAAACGAATAATAATAAATATGAATTATTCTCAGAAAAAAAGAAATTTGTATATTGATTATACCGCTATTTAATCAGAGACCCAGACTATTATCAGAGGTGAACGCGATATGTGTAGAAACTTATAACTTTGTTGACTCATTTGTACATGATTTCAGTTTGGGGACATGGTGTAGTGAATGGTGAGGATAAATATTCATTTACAAATATAGTAAGCGATTACAATGAATGACCTTTACGAAACGGAACTTGTTTATATATATTGTGGAATCGCTTTATTATATAGTTAAGATACAAAATAAAAGGAGGAATTAAAAGTGAAAAGAGCTTTAATTATTTGTGCAGGCGGAATGTCCTCGTCACTTATTGCAAAGAAAACAACGGATTATCTTCAAGGAAAAGGAAAAGATATAGAGCTTGATGCTACGAGTCAATCACAGGGAGCCAAAATGATTGAGAAAGATGAATTTGATTTATATTTAGTTAGTCCTCAGACAAAAATGTATTTTAGCAGTTTAGAGAAAGCAGCTAATAAGAAAGGAAAACCAATTGTTAATATTCCACCCCAAGCATATGTTCCAATTCCAATGGGGATTGAAAAAATGGCTAAATTAGTTGAAAATAATATCTAAAAAGGATCCGATGAATGTGTTAAATCATAAAGAGATTTTGATTTTAGAATATTTTTACAACAATCAGAATAAATATCTTACAAGCAAGAAAGTTGCAAAAAATCTCGGAGTTACAGAGAAAACTGCTCGTAAATATATTAATCAGCTTATACAGGCTATTGATGACGATCTAGCTTGTATTACCTCAACTCCTGGCCATGGATTTAAGATAGTTATTCGAGATGAAGAAAAATTTAGAATCTATTTCCAGAGTAACAAAAAAGAACAACTTGAAAAAAGTAACATAAGGCATATTGAAGACTCAAAAGATCGTCAATATTTTATTTTAAGAAAGATATTTTTTGATAATAAAGAAATATTCTTCGATAACGTCATGCTTGATTTAGCAGTATCACAGTCCACTCTGTTGAATGATATCCAGTCTATAAATAAAAAGTTAAAGCAGTATGATTTATCTTTAAGAACCAGCAAAATAAATGGATTGTCGGTCGAGGGGAATGAACGGGACAAAAGGCATTTTATAATGAATTATTTCTTTGTTGAAAGACTACAAAATAATTTAAAGAGTCTCGGTGAAATATCAAAATTGCTAACTGTTATTAGTCCAGAAGAAATATTACTTATTGTACTAGATGAATGCAGGAATGTGGGATTAAAATTGAACGATACTGTAATGTTAAACATCGTTACACATATATCTCTAGCTTTGAAAAGAGTGGAAGAAGGATATCAAATCAAATTTAATCAGTATTTTAATAAGGAGGACTATACACAGGAAGTTTTTACAGCTGAAAAAATTGTAAATCGTTTGAGGAAAAGTTCGGATATCCATTTGCCTGATGAAGAAATATATAACATAGCACTTCATTTGAAAAATAAAAGCTCCAAAAGTTCTTTTACGATTGTAGATGAGGAAACAAAATGTCTAAGAGAAGCAATAACTAAAGTACTTGAAGAAATAGAATGGGATTCTGGAGTTCTGCTTTCTAAAGACCCTATTTTGTTAAACGGTTTAATTGATCATTTTTCGCCATTTATTGACAGAATGAGAAATAATAATAAACTTTCGAATCCATTGCTTAAAGAAATTCTCTTCAATTATAGGTATGAGTTTGAATTAACTAAAAAATATTTTTCTAAAATGGAACAGTTAAAAAATTTTGGCGTTACAAATGATGAGTGGGCATATATCTCATTGCATATAATTGCTGCTCTAGAAAGAAAGATCAAAAGTGAAAAGAAGAATACATTAGTGATATGTGCTACTGGGTTAGGTAGTTCACAAATGCTAAAAGTTCGTCTAGAGAATGAATTAGGGTCAAAATTAAATATAGTAAAGGTAATCAGTTATTACGAAATTACAGATGAAGTATTGCAAGATATTGATTTAATTGTTTCTTCTATTGATCTCTCCAATGTTGTCTTTAATATTCCAGTAGTGAATGTCAGTGTCTTGCTAAATGAAGAAGATATTAAATTAATTAACCAATTTTTAGGTACTAGAGTAGCTTCGATTCAAAAGCCAAAAACAGACTATAAAATAAAAGAAAATCAAGTAACTCAATTGATTAATAAATATTTCCATCCTGATTTGTTTCTTCTTTCAAATACAATTGTAACTAAAAATGAAGCTTTAAATCTTCTGGCTGATAAAAGCATCCAATTAGATACTAGTATTATTAAACATTTTCTGATGAACCAATTAAAGTTAAGAGAAAATTTCAGTAGTGTTGTGTTTTCAAAGCATATTGCTGTACCACATCCTATTGAAGGAGTTGGAAATATTCCAAGAGTTGGCATACTGATTACACCTAGAGGAATTGCTTGGGATGAGGCTAGTAAGGATATTAAATTAACTATACTGATGATTCCAGATAGATTTGGAAATAATCAAATAGATGAAGTAAGCAAAGCTCTTCTGCCAATCATTGAAAAAGATGAGTATCTTGATGAAATTGTAAAAGTAAACAATTATGAAGAATTCATAAATAAATTAACAAAATTATTAACGCGATGAAGGGGATAGGAAAATGGAGTCGGCTGAAATCCAAGAAATTGCATTTAAAATTATATTAGATAGTGGAAACGCACGAACACTTGTCCATGAAGGGTTTAAAGCGATGCGTGAAAATAAATTACAAGAAGCAGAAGAGAAGCTGGAAGAAGCAAATGATAGTTTAATAAAAGCTCATAATGTACAGACTAAATTGTTGCATGATTATGCTAATGGCACAGAAATTATTATGGACGTAATAATGGTTCATGCACAAGATCATCTAATGACTACAATGACTATAAGAGAGGTAGCAATAGAAATGCTTGTGATGTATCAGAAAATGGAGAAGGAGGAATAAAATGGATTTGAGGAGAAAAACTGCTTTGAAGAACATGCGGTATAATCGCTTCATATTTCTGAGGTATTCTTTAGCATTATTTTTCTTTACAAACTTAAATTGGTTGATACTTATGCTACCAAGCATAAATATTGCCATATTAGTACCTCTATCAATGATTATTAGTGCAATTTTTCCCATACAAGAGTTCTTGAAAGCATACAATAGTAATAAACATCAAATAATGCTTAAAAATACGAAAATATTCTTTTCTTTACAATTGCTTATAAATTTTTTGTTAATGGGATCCACAATAAATTCTCGTGTATTTAGTACTGTATATCCCTTTTTAAATTTCAATTCATATGGTATTACGGGCATATTAGGCGTTTTAATATTAGGATCAATAGTTAGTGCATTTTGTTTAAGAAAAATAAATGCTTTAAGATTTAATAAAGATAGTGGATATAAAACGTATGTCAATTTCAAAAATTCATTGAAGGTGAGTGAAACACATGGAAAATGAAAATAATAAATTTTTTGATTTGATGGAAAAGTATTTAATGGGCCCATTAGGAAAGATAGCTCAACTAAAAGTTGTAAGAGGTATAATGGGTGCTGGTATGGCTACTATTCCATTTACTATAGTAGGATCAATGTTCTTAGTATTTAATGTACTTCCTTTAACATTTCCATTTTTAGAAAATTTCTTTAACGATACATTTTTTAGGTTTAGTGATTTATATATGCTAGCTAATGCAACGACAATGGGATTACTTGCATTATATTTCAATGTAAGCCTTGGCTATGAATATGCTCAAATCATTTCCGAAGAAGATGAGTTAGAAATAAGCGGCTTAAACGGTGCATTACTGTCAATGTTTGCTTTCTTTATGACTATTCCAGAGTTACTATTCGACAACGGTGTAGTGAATCGTGTGACTGAGTTGACAGAAGAAGTAAATGTAGTAGGTGGCTGGCGGATAGGTGCTGATGGTGTTGAAAGATTAGGAACCACAGGAATATTTGTTGGGATTGTAATGGCAATTATTGCTGTCAATTTATATAAATTGTGTGTAGTTAAAAAATTGATTATTAAGCTTCCTGCTGAAGTGCCGGCTGGTGTTTCTAGAGCATTTACAGCGCTGATTCCAGCATTTTTAGTGGCTTTTGTTGTACTTATTATGAATGGTATTTTAGTAGTTTTCAATACTGATATTTTCCGTATGATTCAAGTTCCGTTTGGATTTGTAACTGAGTTGACAAACACATGGATTGGAGTCATGGTTATTTATTTCTTGGTCCATGCTTTATGGCTAGTCGGTATACATGGTGCAAACATTATATTTGCATTGATTACGCCTATTACACTAGCAAACTTAGCAGCTAATGCAGCAGGAGCAAATATTCCATTAGCAGGAGAATTTAATAACGCTTTTGTAACAGTGGGAGGATCTGGAGCAACTTTGCTTATGACTTTCTTTATAGCATTTTTAGCTAAATCAAAACAGTTACAAGCAATTGGCAAAGCTGCAATGGTACCTGCTTTATTTAACATTAATGAACCATTGATATTTGGTCTTCCGATAATTTATAATCCATTCTTAGCTATACCATTCTTTCTAGCTCCAATGGTAAGTGCTTCAATTGCGTATTTTGCTATTTCTTTTGAGATTATTAATCCAATAATAGCATTAATGCCTTGGCCTTCTCCAGTTGGTATAGGGGCTTTCATTGGTACTGGCGGGGACTGGTTAGCTGCGATTGTTGCTTTAGTTGCAGCAGCATCAGCTTTCTTAATTTATTATCCATTTATTAAAATTTATGATAAAAAATTAGTTAGACAAGAACAAGGTGAAGCATTGCAAGAGCAAGTTTAAATTCTGCAATTCTTGTTTGAGTAAATCTATACTGTAATAAAATACGTTCCTTTAAATCCCTTCAGTAAAGCGGTGATTTAGGAACGTATTTTTTATACAAAATACGTTCCTAAATATTGTTGCTGAATAAATAACATAAATCTTATTTTAAATTTTTATATGGGAGTTATTACATATCGATTCAAGAGAATACTCAAAGCAAAGTAAGTTTTAAAAATCTTATGGATTGTTTCATGATGTTTAGGAACACATTAATAGACTACTAATGGGATCTATTGTCTAAACTCCAACAGCTTCAACAACAGATCTTCAGGTCCAAGTAATAAACTTACAATACACAGTATATGCATACGATTAAAACAACAAATTTATTAAAGGAGGCACATACAAAAATCCATCTTGAAGCATCGAAATAGATAGTTGGAGCTCTATAAAACTATTAAAACATCAAGACACTAGAAAGCATAAAAATTCGGTGATTCAAATCAATATCCATATGGAAATCGGGAGAGATCGTAGTAGCACAACACGGAACCTATCGGTAAATGAATATTCTCTTGAGACATATAATCTTAAATAAGTTGATAACATGGTGCAACGACTACAGATTAGCCTAGAACCAAAACTAATACAAGAATTAATTTAGAATAATGTAAAACATAGTGATCCAAAGCTGATATTGACAACTATTTTCAACAAATTTCTGGAAAATTTTAAAAACGAGAAATTTTCTCAAAAAATTGTTTTTAAGTTTTTAGAAGAGTATAATTATGATAGATTAATCGGGAGGTGTTTGCGTGTTACACCAATTTACGTTTAAAAATTTCAAATCGTTTAAAGAAGAAGTTACTTTAGATTTGACGGCAACTGCTATAAAAGAACATATGGAAGATATTTTTACAGATATTTTTGATGAGAAGGTTTTAACTGTTGCAGCAATATATGGAGCAAATGCTTCAGGAAAAAGTAATGTCTTGGAAGCATTCCAATATATGAGAATGGTTGTTTTGCATTCTTTTGGAAAAAACGAATTACTGTCAGAACATGCATTTAATAATGTTTCACATTGGTTTGATAGAGAACAGCCGACTGAATTTGAAGTGATTTTTTCTCATAGAGGCTCAATTTATCAGTACGGATTTTGTATCTTACAGTCTAAAGTTATTGAAGAATATTTATATAAAAGAGATGAATCAGTAAAAAAAGAAAAGTTTGAATTGCAGTTTGAGCGATTTCCAGAAAAAATTTCGTTCATTTCTGAATCTTTATCTGAGCTTTCTTCACCGTTTACAGAATTATTTGATGAACAGACGCTTGTACTTTCTATATTATCTAGTTTAAAAATTGAATTGGCTCGAGATGTTTTTGATTGGTTTAGACAATCTAGTGTAATAGATTATGGTAATCCGTTCTTCGAATTTTATCAAAATCGAACTTTTGGTCAAGCATCGAAAATTAATCGAGGACATTGGTTATTAAAGGCGGTAGAAGATTCTGAATCTAAAAGAAAATTAGAACAATTTATTAAGGCAATTGATGTAGGGATTGAACGTTTTGAAATTGTAGAAACGGAATTGTCTAATGATATAGAGGATGAAGAAACGCAGAATAAACGTGTGGTCACTGTTCATAATGACCCGCAAACAGGTGATGAAATTAGAACAACCATTTCGATTGAATCAAGTGGGACTCAAAAAATGCTGCTGCTGTATAATTATCTTGATGAGGCATTAGAAAATGGATATACGTTATTTATCGATGAATTAGATGCAAAGCTCCATCATTTGATTGTACGGTTTATTCTAATCATGTTTCATGATCCAACAAGAAATAAAAAAGGGGCTCAACTCATCTTTACCACCCATGATGTATATTCGTTGGATAGTGAAAATTTTAGAAGAGATGAAATCTGGTTCGTAGACAAAGCGGATAATAGTGTTTCTGATTTATATTCTTTATATGAATATAAAGATGAATACAAACGTAAAATTCGTAAAGATGCTAGTTATGCGAAAGACTATATTGCAGGTCGCTACGATTCCATTCCAAGAATTTACCGTGATTGGGAGGAATTAGATGGGGAAAAATAGAAGAGAAGGTAAAAAGAAAAGAAGGTAAAAAGAAAAGAAGGCAAAAACGAACACCAAGTGCTGAGTACTTTTTAATCGCATCAGAAGGTAAAGAAACTGAAAAGAATTATTTTACTTATCTTAAAAATAAAATTGTAGAAGAAAAACCTTGTCCAATGACAAAATTGACCTTCCGCTTTTTCAAATCGAAGGGGTTGGGATGATTGGTGAAAGATTAATTGATGAAGCAGAAAAATATTTTAGAAGAACGCCAAGACAGTATAAATACAAATGGCTCGTGTTTGATAAAGATGACCTTTCTTCAAATGATTTTCATCGATTGATAGAAATGGCTGAATCTAGAGGTTTTAGAGTGGCGTGGTCTAATGAATGCTTTGAATTATGGCTGGTTTTGCATTTTGAATTTTTAAATTCTGGTATAACTCGTGATCAATATATTACTAAATTAGATAAGCATCTACAAGACAGAGGATTAGCAACAGGTTATAAAAAAAGCGACCATGCAGTTTTTGATTTCACTTTTGAATTAACAGAAGTTACTTTAAAAAATGCTGAAAACTTAAATAAGCAACATGGTACAGAAGGAAACCATACCCCAAGTAGTTAGAATCCATGTACACGTGTCAATTTACTTGTTGAAGAATTATTTCAGTTAGGTTCATAAATACGTAGTTAGGCAATTAGGACAATTATGTTTTGATTGCCTAACTATTGATAACTGAAGTAAACGTATTCATTATATTTTACACCTTGGCAATCCACTATATCATACAGCAGATAGCTGCCATAATTTTGTTTATCCTCTCAATAAACTATGATAAACTTAACGAAACACCTGTTTAAGGAAGTGACACAATGGTCTTGCGAAAAGTTAAAGAAGCGAGTTATTTAACGGCGGAGAATTACTTTCGGTATCGAGCAATTTTGCGTTTTTTTTATACTCAGCATGAGCGAATGCGGGAATTTATTTTTCCTGGAGAAGTATTTTTATCATTAAAAGAAGTTGAAGGGTTTTCAGAATATACAGAAGATCAATTGCAGCTAGATTTGAATCAATTAGTCGAATGGGGGAATTTATCCCCTAAGCAGGAAATTGGTAGTGCTCGTACCATTGATGAATACAAGAAAAAGCGATTTCGTTATCAGCCAACGCCGTATACGATTGAGTTTGAGCGATTGTTGATGGAGATGGAAAATAAAGAAGAATCGTTTGGTGGAGCACTTGAACGAACGCAGTTTGAGCGGTTATATCGGTTGATTCAAGATGTTGAAGAAGTGGTGTTTGGACAAACTAAGAAGCAGGATGAAGAAGTAAATCAATTATGGGAAGATGTGCAAACGTATTTCAAACAGATTGTGCAGAATACTTCTGACTATATTGCCTACATAAATAGTGAAGCGGTTGAAGAAAGAATGCAGACTGAAGCGTTTTTGCTATATAAGGATCAGTTCACAAAATATTTAAGAGAATTTATTCGTGCTATGCAGTCGACTTCTGAACAAATCAAGTCCGTTCTAGCTGAGCTGCCAGAAGGTAAGCTGTACCCTTTTTTTGAACAAGTATGGAGACATAAAGCACAAGCTCGTTTGGAAGAAGTGGATGTAACCAATGAGAGAAGACCGCTTGAAGAATATACTGGCCGCTGGCAATCAATGCAGCAGTGGTTTCGCGGAACGCAGTCATATGGTAAGAGCGAGGCTGAAATGCTCCTGGACCGAACGTCTGAGTCGATTCGGAAGATTACTCAAGTTGTTCAAAGAATGGGAGAACGTCATCAGAATTTCAGGAGT
The DNA here is from genome assembly GCF_900114235.1 of Marinilactibacillus piezotolerans. Lineage (GTDB taxonomy): Bacteria > Bacillota > Bacilli > Lactobacillales > Carnobacteriaceae_A > Marinilactibacillus > Marinilactibacillus piezotolerans. The sequence continues at coordinate 15,202 of NZ_FOSJ01000010.1, forward strand.
CGCCGTGAAGAATATTTATATCTCGCCAATTGGTTTACCCAATTAGAGAATATAGAAGAGGCTCATAAGTTGTTTGCGACTGCTTTTGGAGTGGAACATACGAGACATTATTATCTCCAAAATACTCGTTCAGAAAATCTTTATGAAGAGGAGTGGTCGCATACGCCTCAGATCCATATTACTAAACCCGGTGTTAGACAATATCGCGAAAAGACAAAATCTGGAGCGGTTGTGGATCAGACGCTGAAGAGAAAAGCGGCACGCGAAGAATATCTGAAAGAAAAAGCCAACGAGCGAAAAGCGATTGAACAGTATATTGTCAATCAGTCTATTGAATTAGAAAAGTTAGAGAAAGTGGAGCCTTCTGTTCGACACATCTTTTTGTCTTGGATCGGAAAAGCAATGGGACAAAAAGATCGTACGATTCAAACGGATCTTGGGATTCGCGTGAAAGTTTTGCTAAAAGATGAAAGAATAATATTGAGATCGTATGATGGCGACTTAGAGATGCCAAATGTTACATTCAAAATAGTGGAAGAGAAAGGAAAAAAGGGTCATGGTGCTTGAAATCGGATTTAATGCAGAGCAAGAAGAAGCACTCATGATACTTTTTGAGCAGTATTGGGTGTTGCGGAAGAAGGATCCTGAGTCTTATAGAGTGATTCGAGAAAATGAAAAAGCGCTGAAGCGCTACATTTCTGAAAAATTCGGTTATGCTTTTATCATACACAAAGATTTTATCAAATTGGAGAAAGTTCCAGTTGAGCCGAAGACTTGGATGGGGTTACGGGATTTTCAAGAGCCTAGAGATTATGCGTTGTTTTGCTGCGGTCTGGCTTACATGGAGAATCGATCGATCGAGGATCAGTTTTTGCTTTCCGAATTGACTGAAGCGTTAACGGAATTGTTTCCCGGGCTGTTTTCATTAGATTGGACAAATTATCAGCATCGCCTATCACTTGTTCGTGTAATCAAAAAACTAGTTGAACTGGATCTACTTCAAGAAATCGATAGCGACACTGGTGGTGTGGAAGGATTTGCCCTCACGGATAATCAGGAAGTCTTATTTCAGTCGACGATCTACTCGCGGTACTTTATGCGGACGCATGCAAGGTCTTTAAAAGAAACACAGTCTATTGAGGAGATTTTGAAAATGGATTGGGAACGAGATCAAGAAGACCAGCGAAGAAAACGGGTCTATAGACAATTGCTTTTAGAACCAGTGCTGTACCGTGAAAGTGAAGAGGATTTACTATTTGATTATATTCGGCGCTTTCGCAATCGAGTTAGAGAAGATATTGAAACACATACCCCATATGAACTGCAAATCACGAAAAATATGGCAATGCTGACACTGCCGGAACAGAAACAGCAGTTAGAAAGCTTCCCTGATCGTAAAGCGGTCTCTTCAGTTAGTCTGCATTTCCTTACGATGATTCAGGAAAAGCTGGATCATCGTGAGGTGGACCCTTTTGGTGAGATTCGGCTGACTCAAGCACAGTTTGAACAAATGATACAAGAGATGAGAAAAAAATATCAGCATGGCTGGAGCAGTGAATATCGGGAAAAAAGCACGCTCCAGAAAATAGCAGAAGATGTTTTCAGGCAACTAGACGAGTGGTCCTTTTTGAAAAAAGAAGAACAGACTGGACTGATTGTTTTAAGACCGGCAATGTCGCAAATGATTGGTCAATATCCAGCTGATTTTGCGAAATCAGTAGAGGAGGAATCGTAGTGCAGAATACTGCAGAACGCAATAAATGGAAAGTCAACCGAGCAGGATTGTTTAACTACTGGTATTACGAAGACCAGGCATTTGATTTTGCGGGTGGAAAATTATTACTGAGAGGAAATAATGGTGCAGGAAAATCGGTCACGATGCAAAGCTTTTTACCTGTACTTCTAGATGGATCCACTCGTCCTGAAAGGTTAGATCCTTTTAATTCTAAGGCGCGCAGAATGGAAGACTACCTATTAGGAGAAAAGGAAGTTTCTGGCCACGATGAACGCACAGGCTATTTGTATATGGAGTTCAAACGGGAGCAGACGGAACAATATATGACGATCGGAATTGGTCTGCAGGCTAAACGCGGAAGTCAACTAAAATTCTGGGGATTCATTTTGACGGATAATCGGCGTATAGGGCACGACTTCCCTCTTTATAAAATGGAAAACCATGACGGCGAACAGGTGAAAATTCCTTTGTCCAAAATTCAACTAAGGAACCAAGTAGCTAATGGTGGATATGTGGTGGATAAAAGAAAAGACTATGCCAGTCTAGTAAATGAATATATTTTTGGATATGAAACCATTGAACAGTATGAAGACTTAATCAAATTATTGATTCAGTTAAGAAGCCCCAAGCTTTCCAAAGATTACAAACCATCGGCGATTTATGAAATCTTAGAAGAGGCATTGCCGCCATTATCAGATGAAGATCTGCGTCATCTTTCAGACACCATCGAACAAATGGATCAGACAAAACAGCAACTCGACCAATTAGAACGCGAGTATACTGCGATCACAGATTTGAATAAAGTGTATACGGCTTATAATGAAAAAATCTTGTATGATCAAACAATGGGTTATCTAGAAGCTGAAAAAAGAAAACAAGACACTGAACAACGGTATCAAACAGCTGTCGATAAAGCGAAACATCACGAAGATTCGTTAGCATGTTTAGCTCAAACGATTAATCTTCAACATATCGACTTAGAAACAGCCAGAAAGACGCGTCAGCGATTAGAGCATCACGAAGTCTGGAATCTAGAAGAGGAAAGACAAGATAATGAGAAACGGCTTGAAGAAGAAGAGAACATTAAAGAACAAACCGAACAAAAGGTAGACAAAGTACGTAAAAAGATACATACAGAGCAATCTGGGTTAGATGATATGGAACTGAAAATCAACCAGCGTCAAGAAAGAATAGAGGACTTGTTAGAAGAATTAGAAGCCGATGCGCTTGAAGCCTCATTTATCGAAGCGGATCGGATGCATCAAGAGGATTTTCAAGAGAACAAGCAGAATCCCTTTTCTTTTAGTGCATGGAATCGTCAGGCTAGAAATCAGTTGAAGCATTTAGAAGAAATTAAAGAATCATTAAGAAAATTGGAAATGCTGCAAAAACAGTATCAAGAAAAAGATCAGGAACTGGGGCAGTACAAACAAACAATGGATGAACTGAGAAACAGTGAAAAAGACTGGGAGCAGTGGTTCAAAGAAGAAAAAAATCAGCAGTTGAACAAAATCCACGAATGGATAAAAACGGCCGATTATCTTATGGTTTCAGATGAGCAGATACAGGAAGCTTCTCGCGCATTGGACCGACTATATGAAGAAACTAGGTACGATCAGGTTCGGGAACCGATCCAAGCCGCATTGAATGCGTATAAGAGTGGAAAGCAGAAAAATCTGGCTGTTTTACGTGTTCATCAAGACAGAACAAATAAAATAATCGAAGAGCTTGAGCAGGAAGCAACGGAATGGAAAAACAAGAAAGATCCAGATCCCGATACTCACCCGAAAACCAAAGAAATGCGAGAGCAATGGAAGCAGCAAGGGATTCAAGCAGAACCTCTATATAATGTGGTAGAGTTCCGTGAAACGGTAGATGAAGAAACAAAAAAACGCATTGAAGCGGCATTGATTGAAACAGGTTTATTGGACGCTGTCGTTTCTGAAGAGGAAGTGATGGTTGAATATGACAGGATCCTGCGGCCAAACCCGCAGCTGATGGCGTATACCTTGTCGGAATTTCTGCAACCGGATGTAAGCGAAACTTCGGTAACGGCCGAATTCGTTGAACAGATCCTGCAAAGTATTTTGATTGATGAGTCAGATGAGCAGGTATTATCTATTTCTGAAAAAGGGCATTATTCTATTGGATTACTGAAGGGTCATGCTGTGCCTGTAGAAACGGTCCGCTTTATTGGAAAGAATGTGCGCAAGAGATACCGGGAAGAGCAGATTCGGTTATTAGAAGAACAGATCCAATCAGAAAAGCAAGAATTGGAAAAAATCGAAACGGATATAGAAAGAAACGAAAGCTCTATCCGGCAAGCTGACCATGACTTCAAGGAATTCCCAAATGATGAGAACTTATTTGGTCTTTACGACAAACTGGAAAAAGCTCGATTTAACATAAATCAACTGAATGACACGATCCAGAGACTATCTGAAGCAGTGAAAAGGATCGGAAAAGAAGTAAGAGAGCTTGAATTATCGATTAAAGCGCAAACAAAAGAAAATCGTCTGAATTTGACGGTTCAAGAATATGTGACAGCTGCTGATCATATGCACGAATACGAACGGATGCTTTCTGAATTAAAAAGAGAACAGGAACACTTTTTGAATGAAGAAGAGAGAAAGCAAGAGACGATCAATCGATTGGAAGACTTAGAAGAGGAGATCCTGGAGTTAAAAGGGGATTTCAATGTCGTTCAAGACAGAATAACACGTTTAGAAAAAAATATTGAGCAAATAGAACGGCAAATGGACCAAGCCGGGGTGAAAGACATACGAGATCAAATCCAATCTGTCATAGAAGAAATAGAGAAATTAACAGAAGAGATTGAGCGGAATAAAGTATCTCATACGGAACATAGAGTAGATCTGACTCATGTTGAAAAAGATATTGAAGATCTAGAAACAGAACGAACATTTTTTGCTCAATTAGTCAAGGCTTGGAGAAAGTCTTACGTTAATGAAATGAAAAGAGCATTGGTAACCTTTGATGACGACGAATCCACCGAAATGCTAGAGGCTTCTGAAGTTCTTAAAGCGTTGAGTGGTCGTGTTTCTACAAAAGAAACGGCACAACTAACAAGCCAATTATCTCGAGTACGGAATGATCGTCAAGATGACTTAATAGAGTATAGTCCGCTTCAGCGCAGTCTTTTTCAAGAAACAGAACATTGGATGCAAGAGGTAGAAGGTGGAGAGAAACAGTTATTGATCAATCAGTGGAAGCAAGCTGGTTCAAGAGAAATCATTGAATTAACTGCACAAGGGAAACGAGTCAGTCCTTACCTCGTAGGAGAAGATTTGAAACAAGAAAGAGAACGTCAGAGTGTGATGTTGGATGAACAAGATAAAAAACTATATGAAGAGATTTTGTTCCATTCTGTAGGAATGAAACTTCGTGCCCGCATCGATAGAGCCGAACGCTGGGTAGAAGAAATGAGGAAGCTGATGGAATCAAGGAATGATTCATCAGGCGTAGAATTCTCCATTCGCTGGAGACCTCGTACAGCTGAAACAGAAGAAGAAATGGACACCAAAGATTTGGTGGAGTTGCTGCGTCAAAATCCTAGAGCATTAAAAGATGAAGCAATAGATCAAGTGACCAAGCACTTCCGGACAAAAATCAACCGTGCAAAAGTTTTGATGAATGAGTCTACAGAAATGCAGACTCTTCTTCAAGTTTTAAAACAAGTGTTGGATTATCGTCGCTGGTTTTCCTTTGAATTGAGCGTGAAACGCACGGGAGATGAACGCAGAAAACCATTGACCAATACGCAATTCGACAAATTCAGTGGTGGAGAAAAGGCCAGAGCCATGTATATCCCACTATTTATTGCGACCTATTCTCGCTATCTGGAAGCGGGTGACGAGGCCCCTTATCTGATCTCTTTAGATGAGGCATTTGCAGGGGTAGATGAACGCAATATAGCAGATTTATTTGAAGTGGTTGAAGAATTAGGATTCAACTACATCATGAACTCGCAAGCGATCTGGGGAGACTATGAGACCGTTTCTAAATTAGCCATCAGTGAATTGTTCCGACCTCAAAATGCAGATCATGTAGTAGTCATTCGATATCTTTGGGACGGACAAAAGCGTGTAATGGTTAATGATGAAATAAGTGAAAGCTGACTTCGCACTAGATTTAAAAGTAAAGGTTGGTTATGTTATGAACGAAGCATTGAAAGAAGCCGTCGCTTTTTTTAAAGCGGAAGCTGTGTATGGGAAACTTTTTTCAGCTTTTGCAAAAAAATATCGGTCACTGGGAAGAATGAGTGGAAGTATTTCTCTTGAGAAGTACTCCATAGGAGAAATAGAAACCATTGCAAGATTTTTAGGGATGAGACAAGATCTGTTACTTGATCAGAATAAAGTATCCATTCAAGCATTTGAAAAACAGTTAGCCATTTATAGATTTGAAGGCGTCTCTTTGAAAGAGATAGTGGAAGCGTATTGTGGTATCCATTTAGTATCTAATAGGGAAAAACGTGAAGCAAAACTGATTAAAAAACACATTTTTTTCGAGAAACAGAAGGAGACTTTTCCAAATTTATCTTATTGGCTTCAATACATCCAAAGTCAACCAAAAGAGAATCGCTGGTTGCATCAACTCATCGATCAAGATAAATCCGAGTTTTCGGATTTGATAAGACGATTAAATCAACTTGTTGAAAATTTACCTAAAAAGCCGATTCGTTTACCGGTCTTTGCTCAGCAGCAGTTAGGCAATCCACATGCTTTAGATCGCAATCAATGGTTAAGTAGATTATTTCTGCATAAATTGTCATTCGATATGGCCAATATTGAAGAATCACCTGTGATAGAAGTGCCTAATAGTAGTGAAGAGTATAGCGAATTGCTGCTGACATTCAATTTATTGCGAGATGATATTACCAATGATATCACGCTGGTCAATATTCTAGCTGATACGAAAGTTGAAAATAAACAGGCAGTGTGGCGTGCCGCTAGTCAAACACATACTGTAATGAACGTGCCGATACGTGAACTGCTTGCTGTAGAATCATTATATCCTTCAAACTCCAGTAAAAAAGTCCATATAGTAGAAAATTCGGGAGTTTTTTCAAGCATTATAGATGAAGTACCGCAAGTCCCTTTAATCTGCACTCATGGTCAGTTTACTTTAGCCACTTGGAAATGTTTGGATTTATTTGACGAATCGACTCATTTTTATTATGCCAGTGATATGGATCCGGAAGGAATAGGCATGGCGAATCGACTGATTGAAAGATACGGAAATCGAGTGATATTGTGGAAGATGGATGCTAAATCCTACGAAAAAGCTGTGTCTTCTGATAATGATTTAACGTTTCGTCGTATTCAACAGTTAAAAGGCTTAAAAAGCCCGATGCTGAAAGAATTGAAAATGAAAATGGTTGAATTAAAGTCCCCAGCTTATCAAGAAGCCTTGTTAGATGAAATGATTGAAGAGTTGGAAAATAATTACTGAGAAGCAATGTTTATTTGCCAATTTTGTCCAGATAAGAGGTTTGGATCATTAAATTGGGTTGAAAGACATAGAGACAGTCTTACAGGCTCTGCTAAACTAGTATTCGTAGGAACTGCAGATTATGGCAATAACAAATAAGATGTTTCAAGATCGTGCTCAAAAATATGAAAAAGATATAGGAATTTTAATCTCAAAGGAAATGATCGATGAATTGAAAATTATAGTCGAAACAAAGTTTTCTTTGTATATAGAAGGAGATAGGCTAGTGATTGAACCAAAACAGATGAACTTAATCATTAAAGAAATGGTAGATTTAATCACTGAAGAAAATAAACACAATCAATAGACTTTGGAAAGCCATTGGGTAGAGAAAATTTGTAAAGATGAGAGAACTGGGAACTAAACCTTATGTGCATTTCCACTTTCACTATTTTTAGTGTCATTTAGGAATATTTAGTTTTTTACTATAAAAATGTGAATGAACAATCAAACGAGCGAAAATGTTCCCAAATCGAGTAATATAAATAGACAAGCACTCAGTTTGAAAGACAAATGAATAAAAGGTTTTTAAAAGTAGCTTTGTGTATTGGTTTGGTAGTAGTTTTAGGTATTTATTTTTTAAGTAATAATTTTGCAAATGCTGGAGAATATGAGGCTTTAGATGGAATAGTTTCATAAAATTTCAAAAAAAGGTGTTGCTACAATCATAGGAACTTTATAATATGACGAATCACATTATGAAGTAGGACTGCCATACAAGATCTATACGCATTTAATTTTTATGATTGAAATACTGATTAAATTTATTGATTCTAACCCTTTATCTAATACTGATTTTCCATCCATATGTTCAACATCTCTCATATCAATTATTTCAATAGGCAGATTTTATTAGGGAATTTTTTCTAATGGTTCTTTTTAAATTCTAAATCTCGATGTAGTGTTGCAATTAACCTATTGCGTTATTAAATGTTATTTAGTATAATTAATGATAAGGAGTGATGTAAATGTTAACAACAAAATTGCGGAAACAAGGAAGTTCCGTTGTGGTTACTATACCTGCTTCTGAAGCGAAAAATTTAGACATGAATGTAGAATATATTGTAAGAACGGATAAGAATGGAAACATATCCTTAATTCCCAAACTAGATAACCCATTCAAAAAGGCGGAACCTGGAGAATATTATGAAAAAGATGTGTGGGCAGATATGAAACCGGCTGGAAAAGAGGTCTGGTAGATGTCAGTTGATAAGTATATTCCCCATAAAGGAGATATTATCTGGATTGACTTTGATCCATCGGCTGGAAAAGAAATTCAAAAAAGAAGACCTGGATTAGTGGTATCATCTTATGCATTTAATAAAAGCACTTATTTCGCAGTCGTCTGTCCTATTACTTCTACTTTGAAAAACTACTCAACTCGATTCAATTTGACGAGCACATCAAAAATTAAAGGACAGGTATTGATTTCTCAATTAAAATCACTTGATTATATGGAGAGAAATAGTGAGTTTGTTGAAAAAATATCTACAAATGAACTAGAACAAATCAACCAACTCGTATCTTTTGTTTTTGCTGAATAGTTAGGCCAAAGAAAAATGAATGCTGCTTTATAAATTATGAAATAAATCGCAAACAAATTTTAAACTTCGAATAAAATAATTAGATGAAACGACTGATTCTCATGTGAATCAGTCGTTTTTAAAATTTATCTATCAAATTTAAAAAACATAATCGTAAATTTATTATTCCCTATCCGGTACATGGGTAATCAATAGAAGGAAAAATTAATTATTTAGAATTTAAATATTAAAATTCTCCTATTTTAAAATAAATTCTAGCCAAGCTAAAAATGAATAAACTAACTTCTAGATAAGAGTAATACCCTCTTTAACTTTCAGGGTTTTTAAAATTTGTGTTTCTTTTTCTCTAAAGTCAGTATAGCTGCTGATTTGTCTCAAATCAGTATCTACTACCGCTGGGTGAACCATTACTTCGATAGAATGGTAAGGTAGAGAAGACAGCTCTTCAAATAACTGGTCGTTAATGCCTTCTTTATAAAAGTTTAACCAGAGATTTTCAGTAAGTAACTGTTCTGGTTTATCTTTTAATGATTCTGTATAACGGACAGGAAGATTATATTGAGTGCTTAATTCTTGCACAACGGTTTTTAAATCCTGCCAGCCATGAACGTGATGATGACTATCGATGTGGTCAAGAGTAAGTCCTGTCTTCAAGAATTCTTCAATTTGAGTTGTCCATTCTATTTTGACTTGTTCAATTTCAGTTTGTGTCAGTGAAACTTCAGTACTTGTATATTTAAAATGACCACTATCATTAGTCAAGAGGTTTGTTTCTAGTTTATTCAAGGGTTTTCCAAAAGAAAGCGTTAAGTGAATGCCTACTTTTAATGAAGGTGTTTCTTTCGCTAGCTTGATAGCATCTTCTACAGCCATACCATTCATCATAAGGGTAGTACGGGTAACCACGCCATTGATATGAGCATCAATTACACCTTCATTTATACCTTTGGTTAACCCAAAGTCATCAGCATTTACCAAAATTTTCATGTTTAATTCCTCCAGCTAATAGTTTTTTAATTTTCCTGATAATATCGTTCAATTCTAAAGCTCGTCTTATCGCCTCTAAAGTATGAGCGTGAAAACTCTATGACCAGCCCATTTTTGTCTTCAGCGACCGTTTCAATATAAAAACAAGGTTGTCCGACTTCACACTGCAGATAATGACTGATATCTTTATCTGCAAGCGTTATTTCAACGATTTCTGTTGTCTTATGAATAGAGATGCCGTATGTTTCTTTTAGAGTTTTATACAAGGATGCTTCCAGATATTCTTTTTTTAGTCCAGGAGCAATATTCCAAGGAACATAGGCGACTTCATATTGAGTAACTTCGTTGTTAGCTGATCGTGTTCGCTTGATTTTTTGAATGGGATCATTTTCTTCAATGTTAAATCTCTTTTTATGAGAATCCCGAGCAGGTATTACTTCAATCTTCTCTAAGCTAATTTGACCGTATTTTCCCTGTGCTTGAAGTTGTTGTGTAAATCGGTCATCAGTATGAGAGAGTATCTGATTTACTTTGGGTTCGGCTACAAAACTACCTTTACCTCGTTGACGAATAAGGTAGCCTTCTTGAACCAATTGAGTAAGGGCGATCCGCACTGTAGTCCGACTAACATTGAATTCTTTACATAATTCATTTTCTGTAGGGAATTGATCACCTACCTTATATACATCTGTTTTGATTCGTTCAATCAATTTTTCTTTAATAAATGCGTGTAATGACTTTTTCATTCTCCTAAGTCTTCCTTTCGTTTCATTAAATGTATTATAGCAAAAATATAAATGTATGTACATTTAATATTTTTGCTATAAATATGTTTACATTTAAAAATTTGTATGATACATTTTAACTGTGGTTAATCACAAGTCACATAAAAGGAGTATGATTTTAATGAAAGTAGTTATCATAGGGGGGGGATCAAGTTACACCCCGGAAATAATAGAGGGTTTAATATTAAGACAGGATGAATTTCCTGTAGATTTCATAACACTAGTAGATATTGAGAGCGGGAAGGAAAAGCTTGAAATTGTTGGTCAGCTAGCTAAGAGAATGATAGAAAAAGCAGGAGTATCCATTGAACTGTCATGGACTTTAGATAGAAGAGAAGCGCTAGATGGTGCAGATTTTGTTTCTACCCAGATTCGTGTTGGAGGACTCAAAGCAAGAGAGAAAGATGAACGAATCCCTTTGAGTCATGGTTTGATAGGTCAGGAAACAAACGGTGCTGGAGGAATTTTCAAAGCTTTTAGAACGATACCAGTATTATTGGATCTGGCAAAAGATGTCAGTGAAATTTGTCCAGATGCATGGATCATCAACTTTACAAATCCTGCTGGAATAGTGACTGAGGCGTTGCTGAAACACGGAGTGCATAAGAGAGTGATTGGTGTATGTAATATTCCATATAACATGACTCAGTCAGCAGCTGAGATATTAAAGGAAGATCCAAATAATGTACGAATTGAATTTATTGGAATGAATCACTTTGTTTTCGGTTCTAAAGTGTTGGTCAACGGAGAAGATAAATTAAGTAAAATAATTGAAGCATTAGTTAATCAATCTGTAGACTTCTCTCCAGCTAACATAGTAAGTTCCGGATGGTCAGAAACATTTTTGAGAGCAATGAATATGCTGCCTAATCCGTATCATCAATATTATTATCAGAATGAATCTACATTAAAGAAAGATTTAAAAGCCTATCAAGATAACGGAACAAGGGCAGAACAAGTACAAGTTATTGAAGAAGAACTTTTTAATGAATATAAAAATCCTCAGTTAGATATAAAACCAGAAGCATTGGAAAAGCGCGGAGGAGCCTATTATAGTGATGTTGCCTGTAGTTTAATGTCATCAATTTATAATAATAGTCAGAATATTATGACTGTAAATACTTTAAATAATGGTGCAATTGTTGATTTAGCTGAAGATTCCGTTATAGAAGTAAACTGCCTAATTACTAAAGAAGGTCCGGTTCCATTAACAGTTGGACGTTTGCCACAGCAAATTAAAGCTGATATTTTAATGATGAAAGCTTTTGAAGAACAGGCTATCAAAGCGAGCATTTCTGGAGATTACCGTGATGCTTATCTTGCATTTGTTATGAATCCATTAATCAAAGATGAAAAGAAAGCAAAAGTTATTTTAGACGAATTACTTAATGCACATAAGGAATACTTGCCTCAATTCGATCTATAAGTTAATCAGTATATTAAAGCCACGTTAAATTAATTTGGGTCAACTCAATAAAGATTGAGACTGAGTCATTTACAAAATAATGTATGCCTTTTCAAGGGAGGAGGGTTTATTCGAAAAGATAGAAATATTGTTATTTCAAGTATTGGTTTAGTAAAGAATGTGTTTGAGTCATTTTATTGTTTATTCTAAAAAAATAATTGGAGGGAATTATATGGATGCTTTAACAGCTTGGTTAGAGAAATACATTCTTCCGATCGCCGGGAGAATCGGAGCACAGAAACATCTAGTTGCTTTGCGAGATGCTTTTATTGGAACACTTCCTGCTACAATGGCTGGTTCTGTGGCTGTTATGCTAAATGCTATTTTGAGAGATCTTCCACCTCAATTTTTTGAAGGATACGATGGAAATTCGATTCCAGTTATCAGTCAGATTATTGCAATCAATGGGTATGTCTGGAACGGTACACTGGCAGTAGCCGGATTGATTTTCGTCTTTTCTTGGGGATATAATCTCGCCAGAGCCTATGGGGTTAATGAACTTGCTGGAGGAATAGTGGCTACGGCTTCTTCAATTGCCGGTATCACATTTTCTTTTGCAGGAGAAATTACTGGATTGAACCTGGACCAGTCAACAATTGATGCTATTAATATCAATGAAGCAGGCTGGACTGCAACAGCGACAGGAATATCAGCTACCGGGTGGGGCTGGCTGCCACTAAACAACTTGGATAGTAACTTTTTCTTTACAGCAATGATTATTGGATTTGTATCCACCGTTATTTATGCTAAATTAATGCTTGCAAATATTACAATTAAACTTCCTGACACAGTACCACCGGCTGTATCAAAAGCATTTGCTTCAATCATTCCAGCCACCGTTGCTATATATGCAGTAAGTATTTTTTATTGGGTCTTTTCACTTATTTTCCCAGGAATGACATTCTTGGCATGGCTGCAGGAAACGATTGCACTCCCACTATTAGGTCTGTCTCAAGGGTTTGGAGCTGTAATTTTAGCAACATTGTTTGTACAAATATTCTGGTTCTTTGGTATTCATGGACCCAATGTACTAGCCCCTATTTTAGAAGGTGTTTTTGGTGTTGCACAGCTTGAAAATGTAAACCTTTTCCAAGAAGGCGGAGCAGAATTAGTTATAGCAGAAGGGTATAATTGGGTTCGTGGTTCCTTTGATGCTTATGCATGGTTTGGAGGATCTGGTGGTACGATTGTGTTGATTATAGCATTGCTGCTATTCTCTAAACGATCTGATTATAAAACAGTCGGAAAATTATCAGTGGGTCCTGGTATTTTTAATATTAATGAACCATTAATGTTTGGGCTACCGATTGTTTTGAATCCTATTATGTTTATACCATTTCTACTCGCTCCGGTTGTATCAGTTTCGATTGGATACTTTGCTACGATCTGGGGATTAGTTAATCCAGTTTCTCAACAAGTAGCATGGGTTACCCCACCGTTTTTGTTGTCGTTCCTAGCTACAGGTGCTGACTGGAGAGCGCCAATTGTTACGTTAGTCGCCTTTGTTGCTTCATTCTTAATTTGGATACCATTTGTCATAGCAGCAAATAAAATGGATCCAGCATTAGGAGAAGAAGAAATGAAGAAAGCAGAGTAAAAAATGAATAACGGCTGATTCATCTCTTCATGTAAGAGCAACTCAGCCGTTAAATTTTATAAATAAAGGAGTATTGTAATATGATTAAAGTTAATTCAGCATTGCAGCAAGATAAGATTATCGATCTTTTGAATAATCTTAATGATGAAAATATACATTTTACTTACCATGAAAAAGAAGGTATTTCACTTTTATTTGAAACGAATGCAGATGATTTAGAAAAAGCTGCTAAAATAGCAAAATCTGCTATAAAAAATCAAAGTTGGGGTTCAATTCTATATTTTCAGGTGGTTTCAGTTTGAGCTAAAAGAAAGGATGCTCGTCATGTCAAAAAACGGACTATTTTTATTGAGTATCGGTTGTCTACTATTACTATTCAGTGTAAATACTGTTACGGCAGTTTATGATATTTTAAGTTTGGTAACTGCTTTGACATTAATAATGTCAGGCATAATCATAACGATTAAAGGAAAGAATCCTAAACGAAGCAGGGGATAAAATGGAAATATACAGAGAAATGAATATATCAGCTGAGCAGTTATTCACTACGATTACTCGTTCTGTTTTATACGATATAAAAACACAAACGGGTAAAAGTCCTTCTACGGAGCAAATGATTGGATTTGAATACATTAAAACTTTCAGCAAAAATAGTCGAGCGAACATTAAGATAGAAGAATTCAGAATAAATGAAGCTTATCATTACAGGACTCAGACGAACAAAAATGATTTTCTTGTTAAATATGACATTCTGCCTTTGTCAAAGGATAAATGTAAAATACACTATACGGAGGAAGTAGAGTCAATTGGACAAATGCAGAAACTGAATGATGCACTTGTCGGTACACTATTGAACTATTTTAGAAAGAAACGTCTCATGCAAATGTTGCAGAGTATAGAACAAACCTAAAAGAATTCGGATTGTATCAATTAACGGAGGTCAGAGAATGGTTAAAAGATTACTCAGTTGCTACGCAAGTGACTTTAAAAAGATGGATAAATATGATTTAAAAGCGTCCATCAAGGCAAGCGAAGGCAGAACAATTTTATCTGAGAATATTGTGAGTACATCAGTATCACATGGATTGACCAACAGCGAAGTAGCTAAAGCATTCGGAGCAGATTTGATTTTATTGAACGGGTTAGATTTAATGGAGCCCAAAATAGAGGGTATAGATCATGAAGAACAACCAATACAATATTTGAAAAAACTCGTTGGCAGACCCATTGGTGTCAATTTAGAACCAGTGGATGAATCAGCAAAAATGTCTGAAAATAAGCTGGACATATCTAAAGGTAGACAAGCATTTAAAGAAACTTTTGAGAAAGCTAATGAATTAGGTTTTGATTTTATCTGTTTAACTGGCAATCCAGGAACCGGTGTAAGTAATAAAGAAATCATCAAAGCATTAAAAGTCGCAAAAGAAAAGTTCACTGGATTGATTATAGCTGGTAAAATGCATGGTGCTGGTGTTAATGAACCAGTTGTTGATTTAAATGCTATAAAAGATTTTATCATGAATGGTGCAGATATTATCTTGCTTCCAGCTATAGGCACAGTGCCTGGTGTTACAACGAGTATGGTAATGAAAGCTGTTCAGTTAGCTAAACAACATGATGTTTTAACTCTCTCTGCAATCGGGACAAGTCAAGAAACTTCAGCACCTTCAACAATAAGAGAAATTGCTCTTCAAAATAAAATAGCTGGGGTAGATATTCAACACATTGGAGATGCGGGAAGTGGAGGAGTAGCACCGTATCAAAATCTACTCGAGATGTCACGAACGATTAGAGGAGACCGACATACTATTGCACGAATAGCAGGATCAAACGAAAGATAATGATAGGGAAATTTATCAATGAAGAGGTACAACTAGACAGTAAGGTTGTATGTATAATAAGAATGCATTAAATTCTCCGTAATTACCTTTCCATGCGGATAATTTAGTGCATTTTTGATTATATTAGAGTTCAGTTTGAGTATAAAGAGTTACTCACTTACAACTCAACTTAATATCAAATTCCAGTTAGCACATAACGAGTCCTTTGCTTATAACTTGATTCAATACCAGATTTCAGTTAGTACATAAAGGACCATTATCTTTCAACTCATTTTGAAATCAAATTTCAGTTAGTACATAGTGAGTCCTTCAGTTACAACTCAACTTAATATCAAATTCCAGTTAGTACATAAAGAGCCATTATCTTTCAGCTCACTTTGAAATCGAATTGTAGTTGGTATATAAATACGCCTCTAACTACAACTCAACTTAACATCAGAATAATGTTTCAGCTTTTTATTTCTTTTTATAGTAAATAAAGCTAGCTCATCTTCAGTTAGCTCAATTTCTGTTATTCGAATGCTTTACTTACTGTGTTATACTAATTGAAAATGGATGGACAAGGGGTAATGGAATGAAAGTTGTTATTATAGGTGCTTCTTTTGCTGGTGTAGCTGCAGCTTTAGAGGTACGAAATAAACATCTCGATGCAGAAATTATATTGCTGGAAAAAAAGTCAGCTTTAGGTTACATTCCAAACGGCCTGCATCTTTATTGGGAAAAAAGAATTGATAATTTAGAATCAGCTTATTTCATTACAAAAGAAGAGTTGGAAAATCAAAATATCCACTGTAATTTAAAGTCATCAGTAGAAAAAATTGATACAGTGAAAAAAGAAGTTCATTATCTCTGTGATGAACAAGAAGAAACAATTACTTATGATAAACTGATTATCGCAACAGGTTCGAGTCAATTGTCGCAAAAAATCAGCGGCAGTGATGGAGAGCATGTTTTAAAATACAAAGGTCGCTATGAAGCAGAAGCTGCTATAGAAAAAGTCGAATCGAGCGAAAGTGTTACGATTATTGGAGGCGGCCAAGTAGGCGTAGAAGCAGCTGATTTGTTAAACAAACAGCAAAAGCAAGTTACACTCATTGAAAGTATGGATTATGTGTTATTCAAATATTTTGATAAAGATATGATTCAGCCATTGCAAAAGAAAATGCTCGCTGATGGTATTAATTTGCGTTTGCAGCAAACAGTTTCTTCTATAGAAGAAACTGACAATCAACAGGTAAGGATTCAATTAAAAAAGGAAACAGTTAAGAGTGAT
This sequence comes from Marinilactibacillus piezotolerans, assembly GCF_900114235.1. Taxonomy (GTDB): domain Bacteria; phylum Bacillota; class Bacilli; order Lactobacillales; family Carnobacteriaceae_A; genus Marinilactibacillus; species Marinilactibacillus piezotolerans. The sequence goes on from NZ_FOSJ01000010.1 coordinate 31,943, forward strand.
GCTGTTGTTTTAGGCGTCAATGTTAGACCTGACCTCCACTTTTTAGATGAACACGTTCAACTTCACATGGATCAGACCATTGCAGTTGATCGCTATATGCGAACATCCGCGGAAGATGTCTTTGCCGTCGGGGACTGTATCCAACTGAATTTTGGAGAAGAAAGTGAGATGGTCTATATTCCACTCGTAAACAATGCTGTACGGAGTGGAATCGTAGCAGCTGCCAATCTTAACCAGCCAAAAGTACCATTTAAAGGTTCGTTACGGACTATTGGTACTTCGGCATTTGGCTACTACATTGCTAGTACTGGTATGACTGAAGCAGAAAGTTTATTTACGAATCAAACGATTAAAACTTCTCGTCAAGAAATGTGTTTAACTAGTTTACCAGACGCTAGTACGGTGATGATGAAATGGATTTATGATGCAGACAGTCATATTCTGCTGGGAGCACAAATGCTTTCAAACGCTAATATTTTAGAAAAAATCAATACGCTTGCATTAGCTATTCAAACCAAGCAGACGCTAGAAGATTTGCAACAGAAAGATTATTTCTTTCATCCTTCCTTTTCTCCAATGATTTCAACGACTAATTTCGTTCCCTGGCAAGAAATGAGGGATGATGTAAATGAAAATTGAACACTTTCTTGAAAAAAATGAAATTAGAGAAGTTACGATTTTTAAACAGCTCATTTTAAACGGTGGTAGGCTTTCTTATATGGATATGCTGGATTATTTAAAAGTTGCTAAAGCGTCACTGGACAATGATCTAGACTCTATCTCAGCTCGAATAGGATCTCTATCTGAACAAGTGAACATTTATTATGATGGACAAACCATCTCTTTAAAAATGGATGATGACTATTCTTTACAGCAGATTTATCATCTTTATTTGAGTCAGTCGGTAAAAGTAAAGTTAATCAATTTTCTATTCAAATATCAAGAATTCTCAATTATGCAGCTGACAGAAGAGCTAGCCATCAGCGACTCTTCTTTATTTCGTAAGATTAAAGAACTCAACAGCTATTTGAAAGAATTTGGGATTAAAATTCGTAATGGACAGCTCCATGGAGAAGAATTGCAGATTCGATATTTTTATTTTCAGTTTTATAATTATATTGAAAATAAGGAAGTCTTTACTGATTTACATTCTGATAAACAAATCACTCAAGCAGTACAAGCTGTAGAAAATTTTCTGAAAGTCACCATTGAACCTGAAAATAGACAACGTTTGGCAATCTGGATGATTATCAGCAAAAATCGCGTCAATTGCAAAGACAAGAAATACCAGCATTTGCATAAACAGATGCAAACATATTTAGAAGATCCGTTATACCAGAAAATTCGTATTATGGTTTTACGCTATTTTAGCCGGTATTCGATTGAAGTCGATGAGGAAGAAGCTATGTTGCATTTTGCATTTTTACTGGCTTTTTCAATACTGACGGAACATGAATTTCACGAATATACGCTGATGCGCGATCGTCGGGCTCCCATTGCTTCATTAGATACTTACATTGTAGAAACCATTATTATTCACTACAAATTCCGTAGATTACCTTATATGCTGGAACGTGATATGTTTTATCACCTTTCACATATTCATACAAAGCTATATTTTTTCAAAGGGGATATTGAAGTCTACGAATATGAAGAAATGTTAGCTAAGGAAAAACAGTTTACAGGTAGAAATCTAGTATCATTTGCTCATACATTGTTGACTACTACTACCGATAAATTCATGATCATAGAAGACAAAGAGAATAGCTTATTGAAGATGGAACTACTGAAGTACATCAGTTTACTAGCTATCGTTACTTTTAAGATGACGACTATCGTACAAATCGGTATTGACTTAAAGATGGAAACTATTTATACCGAAACACTCAATCAGATGCTGATGCTTAATATGCGTCATATAAATGGTATTAAGGTAGAAACTTATCAACCCGATAAAGAGTATGACCTAATTCTAACTAATGAAAGGCCAAGTCAGAAGGTTCAATACGGTGATGCCAAAGTATATGTCCTTTCAGAAATCTTATCATCTTTTGATCTGAAAAATATCCAGTCGATTATTCAAGAACTGAATTCATAGAACAAGCCTGCAGGGAACAAACTGAGCTTGTTCTTTTTTAGTTAAAAAATTTTAAATTGTATAGCAAATGATCATTGTCACGTAACCAGACAGAAGTTTTTTGTATCAAATAATTTTTATAATAGTTAATAATAAAATTTAGAGATTGATGGATTTCAGTTTATACTAAATATTTGTCTTTTATTAAGAATGGAATCAGTGAAAGAATGAACTTAAAATAGCAAAATAGTTAAAAATAAATTCAAAACTAGTAGGGAGTTAAAAAATAAGAATTTAATCTTTAAGGTTACCAAAATTAAACACTTCTGGAAAATAACTAATTAGTAAGTAATTATTGTAACGACAGTTGTTTTACAATAGGAATAAAATTAAAAATATATTTTTACGCATACCTTTAGATACTTATAAATTATTTACCTTCACAATTTGGTATAATCCTTATGTAGATTACAAGTAGATGATACTAAGAGATTAGAGTTAAGTATAAATGTTTTTTTCACATTCAATCAATTGAGTAATAATATTTTTTGATTTCCGAAGTAAATAATTATTGATGAAGGGAGTAATACATGGAACTTCAAGGTTTCAAAGATATATTAGATTCTTTAAAAAACAAATCGTTTAGGGAAAAGCAGCTCCGAACTGCTGGTGTAATATCCGAATATGTGAAACAAAAGCATAATATAGATCTGGTTGTAGTTAGGGGATTATCCGTTGAAATTTATACTGAAGGGGGATATTCTACCCAAGATATTGATTTTGTTTGAGTGGGTCATGAAAAAATTATGTCTGCTCTTTTAGATTTAGGATTTAAGAGATTAGGAAAAGATAGTTTGCATGAAGAACTAAAAGTATATGTTGAAGTTCCTGGTTCTATATTAGAAGATTCGGATGAAAAGTATATAAATCAGATTATTACTGATGATCAATTCAGATTAAATGTTATTGGAATTGAAGATATCATTAAGGATCGGATCAGAGCTTATTTACATTTTAAAGAATATAATCAAAGAGATTGGATCTATCAGTTAATAAAAAGACATCTTAAATATTTGGATATTTCATATATTGAAAAAACCCTTGATGTTGAGGAAAAGGCAATCTTCACTAATTTTCTAGATTTAGCAAAAGAGGTAAATTCAGCTGACGATCAACATTTCAAAATGACATCATTTCTTGAAAAGAATCATATTCCCTATACGATTACTGAAGGTAGCATCATTACTATACCAGCTAGAGAAACTTATTATGGATTTACTATGACTCCATATTATATGGTATATACTTATATGGATGAAGAAGATAAAATATTTGTACCAATCCGAAGTAAGTATTTAACTTTAGTTGAATTAATAGAACAATTAGAAAAAATACCGTATAAAGAAGTGAAAGATATTAGGAAAATTATCACTTATCTACATCAAATAAGTCATAGCCAAATTAAAGAATAAGTATTTTCAGGATTTTAAATAAATATGTTATAATAAAAAAAAGGAGGAGTGGACGATGTCAGATATAAAAGTCAAATTAGATAAAAAAGAAGTTCCGAAAGGCATGACTTTAATGGAGTCTAAACTATTAAGTGAACGATTATCGCATAAAATTCCTTATAGTACTGGTCGCAAACGTCCAAGAAATTTCTCCGAGAAAAAAACTTTATTGCGGTGGGAAAAAGAACGTAATGGGAAAAAAATTGGGCATATTTAATCATACTTGAATCTTGACAAAGAAGCCCTCAACGGGGCTTCTTTTTATTATATTACCTTGAAAAAGTAACTATAAATAGCTGAGAATAATTTGGAAATTGATTCGGATGAAAATTTTTTCTGAAATACAAAAGTATATTCTAACAATTATTTTAGGGTAGTGAAGAAAGTAAGGTATTAATACAGAAGCCTATTTTGCTGGAAGTAGCTGCAGCGTTAAACTATCTAATACCTTATTCAAATTTATAAACATTCTTCTACAAATTATTCAAGAACTGAATTCATAGAACAAGCTGCAGGGAACATACTGAGCTTGTTCTTTTTTAGTTAAAAATTTTTCACTTAATATAAAGAAATTCATTGGTATTGTAGGATTTTAGAGCCTATTATCCAAAAATCTCTCAAAAAATTTTAAAATTAAAAAAAAGCTGACATTTTTTTTGGAAGAAAAACGGTTACAATGAAAAAGTAAAGAAATTGCTTGCACATACAAGGAGGAAATTAAAATGGCAGAAAAAAAATATGTTATGTCAATTGACCAAGGTACAACAAGTTCGAGAGCAATTATATATGATAAAAAAACAAATACAATAGGAAGCTCACAAAAAGAGTTTACTCAAATTTTTCCACAAAGTGGCTGGGTAGAACATAACCCAAATGAAATATGGAATTCAGTGCAGTCTGTAATTGCTGGGGCATTTATTGAATCCGGTGTCAAACCAGATGAAATTGCCGCAATCGGGATTACGAACCAACGTGAAACGACCATTATCTGGGATAAAAAAACAGGTCTCCCCATCTATAATGCAATTGTCTGGCAGTCTCGTCAATCTGCTCCTATCGCTACTAAACTATACGAAGATGGATATTCAGAGATGATCCATGAAAAAACTGGCTTGATCATTGATTCGTATTTCTCAGCAACCAAAATTCGCTGGATTCTTGATCACGTAGAAGGTGCTCAAGAACGTGCTGAAAAAGGTGAATTGATGTTTGGTACGGTAGATACTTGGCTAGTTTGGAAATTAACAGGTGGAGAATCATTTGTTACTGACTATTCAAATGCCAGTCGTACAATGCTATATAACATCCACAAGCTGGAATGGGATCAAGACATTTTAGATTTATTGAATATTCCAAATGCTATCATGCCGGAAGTTAAGTCTAATTCAGAAGTATATGGACATACAACTAACTACCACTTCTATGGAGCAAATACACCTATCTCGGGAATGGCTGGGGACCAGCAAGCTGCACTATTCGGTCAGATGGCTTTCGAACCGGGAATGGTAAAAAACACTTACGGAACAGGTTCATTTATTGTCATGAATACAGGAGAAACTCCACAGCTATCAGAAAATAACTTACTAACAACAATTGGATATGGCATTAACGGAAAAATCAATTACGCGTTAGAGGGAAGTATTTTCGTAGCAGGATCGTCTATTCAATGGTTACGTGATGGATTAAAAATGCTTGAAAATTCTGCCGATTCAGAAGCTCTTGCTAAAACTTCTGAAAACGATAATGAAGTATTTGTTGTACCGGCCTTTACTGGACTTGGTGCACCTTATTGGGACTCAGATGCTCGAGGGTCAGTATTTGGATTAACTCGTGGCACATCTAAAGCTGACTTTGTCAAAGCTACTTTGCAGTCCATTGCTTATCAGACTCGTGATGTAATCGACACGATGAACAAAGATGCTGGCATTGATATTCCATTACTCAAAGTAGATGGTGGAGCTGCAAATAACGACTGGCTATTACAATTCCAAGCGGATATCTTGGGTACTAAAGTCCAACGTGCTCACAATTTAGAAACAACAGCTTTAGGAGCAGCTTACTTAGCTGGTTTAGCTGTTGGGTTCTGGGAAAGTGTAGATGAAATTAAAAATATGTATGAAGAAGGCGGCATTTTTGAACCACAAATGCCAGAAGCTGAACGTGAAAAATTATACAAAAACTGGAGATTAGCTGTTAAGGCTACGCAAGTATTCAAACCAGAAGCGTAAAAGGAGGAAATAGAAGTATGAATTTCTCAATTGAACGAAGAAAGCAAGATATCCAAACTTTAAAAGAAGAAACTCTTGATGTCTTGATCATTGGAGGCGGAATCACAGGTGCTGGAATTGCCTTGCAAGCCAGCGCTTCTGGACTAAAAACTGGATTAGTAGAAATGCAGGATTTTGCAGAAGGAACCTCTTCTCGCTCTACTAAATTAGTTCATGGTGGAATCCGTTACTTGAAAAACTTCGATGTAGAAGTTGTAGCAGATACTGTTCAAGAACGAGCTGTCGTACAAGGAGTTGCGCCACATATTCCTAAAGCTGATCCAATGATCCTACCGATTTATGATGAACCGGGTTCAACCTTTTCAATGTTTTCATTAAAAGTTGCAATGGATTTATATGATCGCTTGGCAGGCGTTACCGGAACAAAATATGCCAATTATACTTTGACAAAAGCAGAAGTTCTTGATCGTCTCCCACAACTTAATCCCAAAGGACTACTCGGTGCAGGAGTTTACTTGGACTACCGCAATAATGATGCCCGCTTAGTGATTGAAAATATTAAACAAGCTGCTGCAGATGGTGGACATATGGTTAGCCGGATGAAAGTAATAGGAATCTTACATGATGAGAAAGGTAAGGTTTCAGGAGCGGAAGTAGAGGATCTATTATCAGGAGAAAGGTTTGAAATCAACGCACGTGTTGTGTTGAACTCAACTGGTCCTTGGTCTGATACGATTCGTCAAATGGATGATAAACTAGATGTCCTTCCTCAAATGAGACCGACTAAAGGTGTTCATTTAGTGGTTGATCGTGAAAAATTACAAGTACCACAGCCCACTTATTTCGATACAGGTAAAAAAGATGGTCGAATGGTGTTTGTGATTCCTCGTGAAGAAAAGACTTACTTTGGAACGACTGATACGGATTATAATGGAGATTTTGCACATCCAACTGTTGAGCAAGATGATGTCGACTATCTGTTAGAGGTTGTTAATACTCATTATCCTTCAGCGAATCTTACCATTGATGATATTGAATCAAGCTGGGCAGGATTAAGACCATTGATCTCAACAAATGGTGGTTCCGATTATAATGGTGGAAATAACCAAGCGATTACAGATGAAAGTTTCGATCATATCCTTTCTACTATTACTAAATATCAAGAAGGTAAAACGGATCGGAACGAAGTAGAAAGTGCCCTTAAAAATATTGAAACAAGTAATTCTGAATCTGATTTTAATCCTTCTGCAATCTCTCGTGGTAGTACTCTGGACATTGATGAAGATGGATTGTTAACAGTAGCAGGGGGTAAAATAACAGATTATCGTAAGATGGCTTTGGGTGCTATGAAAAAGGTTATTGAAATATTGGAGCAAAATTACAGCTTAACGTATGATCTGATAGATTCTACTAAATATCCAGTTTCAGGTGGAGATATTGATCCATCAAAAGTGGAAGAAGAAACAGAAAAAATAGCACAAATTGGAATTGAAAAAGGATTAAGTGAATCAGAAGCACTATATTTGGCTAATCTATATGGTTCAAATGCACCTAAAGTATTTTCTTTACTAGATGATGTAGAAAAAGTAGCAGGACTGAATGCAGCAGAAGCTGTTAGTTTAAGATATGCCATGGATGAAGAAATGACATTGACACCTAGTGATTTCTTGATTCGTCGTACAAACCATATGTTGTTTAAACGTGATACTTTAGATAACATAAAAGAATCAGTGATTAGGGAAATGGCTCGTTATAATGATTGGTCAGATGAGGAAAAAGCTAACTATACTAAAGAATTAGAAGTAGCGATTGCAGAGTCTGACTTAAAACACTTAAAAGGAGATAAAAAGTAGATGACTGGAGATATGTTAACGATATTTAGTGAGTTTTTAGGAACGATGATATTAATTTTGCTTGGTGATGGTGTAGTTGCTGCTGTCAGCTTGAAAAAAAGTAAAGCAGAAGGAGCAGGATGGGTTGCAATTACAATGGGCTGGGGCGCCGGTGTAGCTATGGCCGTTTATATCTCTGGATTTATGGGACCCGCTCATTTAAATCCAGCTGTAACGCTTGGTATGGCAATGATTGGTAATTTGGAATGGTCAATGGTTATACCATTTATAATTGCCCAAGTAGCTGGAGCAATTGTCGGAGCTGTCTTAGTCTGGCTGACATATCTTGCTCACTTCAGAGAAACAACCGATCAAGGAGCAATTCTAGGTACATTTGCAACAGCTCCGGAAATTTACGATACTGTCAGCAATGTAATGTCAGAAGTTATCGGAACTTTTGTATTAGTATTCGGGATCATGGCATTTGGACAAAACTCATTTACCGATGGGTTAAATCCTCTAGTTGTTGGTGTATTGATTCTATCAATCGGTCTTTCACTTGGAGGTTCTACTGGGTACGCAATCAACCCTGCTCGTGACTTAGGTCCCCGTATTGCCCATGCATTCTTGCCACTGAAAAATAAAGGCGGATCAGACTGGGGATACTCTTGGATTCCAGTAGTAGCTCCAATGTTGGGTGCTGCTCTTGCCGCATTGCTTTATATGGTTATCATTTAAAAATATTCTAATAGTTTAGTAATTTACACATGCGTTCTAAATAAAGAATAGTTGAGCGTAACTGATCGACCGACTTAAGTTTGGTATTTGTCCAAACTTAAGTCGGTCGATTTTTATTTCATTAAATCTATAAGATAAACTGACAGGAATAGGATAAAATGAATGAGTAGAACATGTCATCAACTGCTATAGGAAAACATTTCATTTTTTTGTCCTTAATGATAATTATGAGACATGCATTCTTTTGGGAATAAGTAGTGCCTATCATCTCAGAATGGAGCAAAGTACGAAAATTTCAGGCATCTTATATTCACATTAAGGTTATAGTAGAGTGTTATTTACCGACTCAAGTAAGAATTAACGTTCAGTTGGTAGATAACAGATCTTTCTGTATCAGCTTAACTAGGAATTAACGTTCAGTTGGTAGATAACAGCTCTTTCTGTGTCAACTCAAGTAGGAATTGACATTCAGTTGACATATAACAGCTGTTTCTGTGCCAACTCAATTAGGAATTAGCATTCAGTTGACAGATAACAGGAGCTACTGTGCTAACTCAAGTATAATCTATTCCGTGGCTGGCAGATAAAGACTCCTTCTGTGTAAACTCTAGCTGCATTCATTATTCACCTGATACATAAAGTTGATTTTTTAACAAAATAGTTTATTTTTATATTTAAAGATGCGGAACTCACTCACTTTAAACAAATAATCAATCACGTTAGGATAAAAGCAATCTTATATTATATGAGTAGAAAAGGTACTTAAAAATAAGCCTTCAGACTTTTAGTGAAAGGTTTGCTTCTACTGGAAGTAACTGAAAGTAGAAGGTTAGTCTAAACTTCTGAACTCTTTTCGCTTTTAATTCTTTAACAACTCACTATGTAAAAATCAATATAGGATAAATCTTGATACGATTAATGATTGCATAATAGATCTTAGACAATTAAACTTAGACTATTAAGTGAACAAGCTTTAAAGTTAAAAATTTTTATCTAAATAATAAAATAAGCTTAGCCAAATTGATTATAATAAAGGGCGGAGATAAAATGAGATTTCATTGTACGAAAAAGTTGCTTGATTTGTTGGGTAAGAGTTCAAAGCTATATGATTCTGATCCGTTACCTGTACATCCAGTGGACAAAGTGATTAATCAAGATGAATTATATGACTGGCACGCTTCGGTAACTGAAGCAGATGGAAGTTATATCGTAACGTTCATAAATGATTTGACAAGTTTTCCCGTAGCCGTAGGACTATTTGATTTAGAAAGTATGCATGAAGTTTTTGAAGCTTTTGAAAATGTTCTAGGTGAAGTCATGCTTAGACAAAAAATCGATAAACAAATTGTTTTCGAATATCTGGAAAATCTTGAGCCGCCTGTCTTGACTAAAACAATTAGCCGTGCCAAAACAGGTCCATTGTCAGCTGTAACCATTGATGCCAAAAATAGACTATATGATGAAGAGTTTACAACTTATTTTGATCCTGTTGAGTTTACAATTGAGCTGTCAGAGATACCGAGAGTGAAAAATGGAAAAGCCTTTGATCCAGCTGAAAATTGGGTAGATATTTGGGATGAACGCAGTAAACTAGAAGATGGTTATCTAAGACCTGTTGTATCTGATGAATTTCTAACTGAGGATGGTCAACCCACACAAGCAGACTGGATGGCTTTTTATGAAACAGTTGATAAAATCAAAAAAGCAGCCCCTTGGAGAAAGATTTCTGATGATGAGTTGATTGCCGTTATGGATCCAGATACTGAAGAGTGGATTTATTGTTCCGTTATGGGAAGACTAGGAGAATTTTCCGGAATTGGTCTATTTGAAGGAAAAAAAGGGTTGGAAAGTCTTGTGAAAGTCTATTCAGTAGATCATTTTATACCAGATTATCAGTTGAAATCCATTCAAGATTGCTTGTTGCTATCTTTTGTCAGTAGAACGGATATAGAAACAGATAATTTTGAGAGATTACAAAAGTTGAATTTGCTTGAAAATAATTACTATTTTTTACCTGAAATTATGAAACACACACCTGGATTTGTTCCATGGTCTATACTTTCAAAAGCTGAAGTAAGACGGGCTACACTCATACTCAGTCAAATTCTAATCGTTATAAGCAAACTTGGGTATGAAGATTCACTGCCACGACTGATGGATGGCATCGTTACGAGCCGTTTCAAGCAAGAAGGAAAATGGGAAACGAGTGAACATCCATTACCAGATTTAAAAAGTTTGTTTGACCAAGAATCTTATGTTTTCAAAAATGAGATTGTGATCCATCAGATTAAAAAGGCGCCTAAGAGTAATATTTCGATCCAGGTTGACGCTGCTCATGCACCAGCCGTTCTTCAGGAACATCCACAAGACAGACCTTATTATCCAATTATTAATTTATGCGTAGAAGAAGCAAGCATGGAAGTTTTAAGTGCGGTAACCTATCCAGAAATGAAACAAAATCCGGAACATATTCTAGAATGTGTAGTAGAAGTTTGTAAGGAAATCAGGCCAAAGGAAATTATTGTCAGAAACCATACGATTGAATGGGTATTAGCAGACTTCTGTAATAAATCGGATATTAAACTCGTCATAAGAGAGCGATTGCCTGAACTTGATGAAGTTATCATACAAATGGAAAATGAGTTTAATTAGGCTATTGAGCAGCATTAATGATTGTCATAAATAATGATATTTGAAGGGGTGAGCAAAAGATGATCGACTTGCATTGTCATATTTTACCTGGCATAGATGACGGAGCTAGTACAATGAAGGAATCCGTGGAAATGGCTCGCTTAGCTGTTGCTGAAGGGATTACTCACTTATTAGCTACTCCGCATCATATGAATCGCAATTGGATGAATGAGAAAAGCAAAGTTGTTGAGTTAGTGAATGAAGTTCAATCTGAAATTGACCGTGAAGGTATTCCATTGACTATTTATCCGGGGCAAGAAGTTCGAATCTATGGAAATATGCTAGAGGATATAGGAAAAGATAAATTGTTATTCACAGATGAATTGCAACAGTATCTCTTGGTAGAATTTCCAACTGCTTCGATTCCCAATTTTACTGAACGTTTATTTTATGATCTTCAAACTAATGGAAAGACGCCAATTATTGTACACCCTGAACGTAATCGGGTAATTCAAGAAGATCCGCATAAGCTGAAAGAGTTCGTACAGCATGGAGCGTTAGCACAATTGACAGCTGCTAGTTATACCGGCGGATTCGGAAAACAAATACAAAAATTGAGTAAACAAATGATCGATGCTGACCTTGTTCATTTTATTGCTTCTGATGCTCATAATACAACAAATAGGGCATTTCATATGAAAGAAGCACATAATCTAGTGATGAAAGAATTCGGGCGTCATAAATGGCATCAGTTTGATCAGACAACAAAAGACTTGATTAATGGAGATGTGGTCATACCGCCTACACCAACCAATATTGCAAAGAAAAAGTTTTTTGGCCTATTTTAGGCAATTTATTGTTTATGAGTATGATGAACTATCAAAAGTTAAAATATTTGATTTTTAAAGATCAGAAATACTTTTCGTTCTATAATATATTGGAAAAATTATTTAAGATTTTATATGCTGTTTTATCAACTTTTTTATTTGTTTTAGCAAGAAATTTTGTCTAAATAAGAAAATAGATTTACTAAATCAAAACTATATGTAATTTTGATTGATGAACTTTTGAATTTCGATACTGGCTGCTATAGCCGCAAATAGCTTTTCTATTCTCTACTGAGGATAGGAAAGCTATTTTTTATTAAGAAAATGATTAAATTGGCACCCTTAATTTGACGTTTGTCAATCATTCAACTCGATTCGGTTCGATTAATAAGAGTTTGTCACGGATTTAGTTAGTTTTGTCTTTTTGAATGAGTGTACTTAAACTTTTAAAGTGGATGTATACAAGGCCTTGTATACATCAAACAGGAGATCTTCAGAAAATTGAGGAAAGATATGAATAGAATTTTAAAAGAGGAAATGGAGCAGGACTTTTTCTATGTTCATGATTCAATTGTATATGGTGCAATCAAAAAGTGCGGTATTCATTATGACCACGCAAACTATGATGACTTTGTTCAAATCGGACGCATAAAACTGGTAGATGCTTATAAAGAATTCCCAAAATCTTTATTCAATGAAGAATACTTTTATCAGTTTACTGGATATGCTTACCGGAAAGTCTATTGGGCACTTATGGATCAGATTAGAAAAGAACAACGAATTTTTGAAAGAGAAGCGGCTTTACCAGATTCATTTGAAGAATGGCAGATGACTGATCCAGAACCATTTGATGAGGATTTTGTGATGTGGGAATTATTTCACTCTATGCTTCAGTGTCTTTCAGAAAAGGAACAGGTCTATTTGAAGGATTCAGTGATAGAACAATTGACCATTACAGAAATTGCGAAAAAAAGGAAAGTCAGTAGGAAAACAGTATATGCTTGGAGGAAACAAGTAGCCAAGAAACTGGAACATTATCAAGCTGTAATAAAAAAATAATTAGGAGATGAAGATAAATGAGTAAAAATGTTATTATCGATGCAGGACATGGTGGAACAGACACAGGAGCGAATGGTCTTGGAGTAATGGAAAAAGACTGGGCATTAGAAATCAGTCGCTATCAGTATAAACGACTGAAAGAATTGGGCGCACAAGTGGCTTTGACTAGAAAAGGGGACAGTACTTTAAGTCCTACAGAACGAGTTGCACGAATCAAAAATCAGTATGATGTCTGTGTATCGAATCATTGGAATGCTTATGACGGAACCGCCAGCGGAATTGAGACAATACATTCTGTTCACGCCAAATCAGCTTTTGCACAGCAATTAGCAGACCATTTAGTTTCTGCTACTGATTTACCCCTGCGTAGAGTATTTAAAAGGTCAATCAGTACAGGTGTGGACTATTACTTTCTACACCGTCTAACAGGTCGTACTGAAACAGTAATCATAGAGTATGGATTTATAGATAACCAGCGAGACTTTGATTATTATAACAATGTATCCCATTTCAATACTGCTGCTGAGGCTATTATTGAAGGGATCTGTGAAAAAATTGATGTAAAGTATCAGCCCGTTAAAGCTCTGAGTGAGCAAAGTAAGAAAAATATTAATCAGACTTCTAAGACTATTAGTTATATAGGAAAAAGAGTAGAAAGTATTTTTAATGGAACACTTCGCTTTTATAACCAGCCTAGCTGGAAAGATGAGGATGTATATGGTCAGCTTTTAAAAGGACAAGGATTTCCAGAAATTATTGAGAAGATCAAAGTAGGGAGCAGAGAGCAGTATAAAGTGAAAAATTCAAATGGCCAGATTTTTTATCTGACTGCTAGTCCAACGTATGTAAAAGTAATTTAAATATATGAATTAATAAAGCCTTTCCATTTCTTAGTGAAACGGAAAGGCTTTTATAGATTAGTGTTCAAGTTTCTATCTCATCTTCAATCAATGAAAAAGCTTCTTTAATATCTTCTAAATATGGATCGTCTTCTCCAAGAGTTAAAGTAACCATCTTATAGGATAAAGAATAGACTAGTTTTGTATGCCAGCCAATAGGAGAGGGGGCATCAGCACCGGTCATTTTAGTTCTTGTTTTTCTTTGTAATAATGTATCTGTGTCAAAATTTTGTGTAGGTGCAAATAATAGTTGCCACTCTCTGGAAATCTGTAATTCAACTAAGTATAAACGAATAGCCTGATCAAATAATTTATGGACATTTTTGATATTTAAGTTAATGATCAGCTCATGATGATGAACAAAGCTTAAGAGGGTTTTATCTTTATAGGATGAATAATTCTTTAAGTGATGGAGTCCAATCCAATTCACATTTTGTTTTGAAGGACCTTTATCTGGAACAAAAACAATGGTTCCTGCTACATATGGACATTTTCGATTAATATTGATAACTCTGCCTAAATTTTGAATAGTTGAATAAGGAACATGGTCATTAAAATAGGACTGCATAATTTGTGTGGTCGTTTCTTTACTTTTCAATACATCACCGCGGTATTGAAAGACGAGTGAATTATAATCGCTATCGGCAAGGTTTGAAATATCACAAACATAGAGTGTTTCACTATCTACAATAATTTTCTTTAAAGGAATTGCTTGATCTATGTATTTTTTTAACTCTTCTGAACAAATTTGAAATGTAGTAGCTGAAGTTCTATAAATGGAGGGTGAGTCTTCTATCTTATCGCCAGGCATTCTCATGTTAGTACAGATAGTGTTCTGTAAATCATAAAGTATCTTTTTGGTTTGTTCCATTTGATTTATTCCTCTCTTTATATCTCAAGATCAGTCGATAAAACTAATGAAGAGATAATTTTTATTTGTAAAATCATTATAACAAATTTGTGTTGTTATTCACAAATGGAGAATGAATAATAATAAGATTTTACTAGAGAACAGTAAAACCATCATTATAAAATACAATTTTGTTTTTTGTTACATTTATAAAAAGCTTTAGTATTAAAGGATTTAAGAACTAAATATACTCTGAAATCGGAAATAGTTAATTTAATCCTCTGAAATTTTGACGAACACTTAAAAAAACTGATAGAATCTATAAGTCATTAAAAAAAGGAGAGTACTAATGAATAAAAAAAGAAAAGTAATTGCTAATATTATTTTAGGTAGTGCGCTGTTTCTGACAGCATGTGGGACTGATTCGCAAGAAGATACAAGTAGTGAAAACACTGCTTGGGATGATATTCAAGAAGCTGGTGTGTTGCGTGCAGCTACTTCTGGAACATACTATCCCAACTCTTACCATGATGAAGAAACGAATGAATTAACTGGTTTTGAAGTTGAAATTTTACGTGAGATTGGTGAGCGTCTGGATTTGGAAGTTGAATTTACTGAAATGGGTGTCGATGGAATGTTGACATCACTTAATAGTGATCAGCTTGATATTGCAGCATTAAGCATCAGCCATGCTGGTGAAAATGCGGATAAGTTTAATTATTCAATTCCTTACAAATATACGTATATGTCTATGATCGTTAGAGAAGAAGACAATTCTGGGATTGAAACGATGGAAGATCTGGACGGTAAAAAAGCAGCAGGTGCAGCAACTACTTCTTATATGAAAATCGCTGAACAATATGGTGCAGAACTCGTTATTTACGACAACGCTACAAATGACCAATATCTTTGGGATGTTGCAAATGGACGGACAGATGTTATCATTAACGATTATTATGGTCAGACAATGGCATTAGAAGCTTTTCCGGAGATTCCAGTCAAGATTCAGGAAGATCTCTTTTTTAATCCAAGTTATACAAACTTTTCAATGAAACTAGGCAATGATCAGTTGACCGAAGCAGTGGACGGAGCACTTGAAGATATGCATGCTGATGGGACCTTAAGTGAATTATCTGAAGAATATTATTATGGAGAAGATGTAACAAAAGAAAAAGATATGGATATTATGACAATAGAAATTGAGGAATAATTATGGGGATTCAATGGGAATATATTTTTGACCCGGAGCTTGCCTGGGAGACATTACCTTTCCTTTTGGCCGGAGTACCAAAGACTTTGTTTATTGCGATTATCAGTACAGTAATCGGAATGATATTAGGGATGGTACTAACTTTAATGCGTATGTCTAGTATCTGGGTAGTAGGCTGGTTAGCAAGAGTTTATGTTTCATTTATGAGAGGAACACCTGCCTTAGTATTTTTATTTCTGATTTATTTTGGCTTGCCTTTCATTAATGTTCAATTTGATGCGATGACCGCAGCAATAATCGGGTTCAGTCTTAACTCAGCAGCATATATATCAGAAATTCTAAGATCTTCTATTTCTTCCGTAGACTACGGACAATGGGAAGCTGCTAAAGCACTGGGTTTGAATAAGATCGTTACGATGCGTGCCATTATTTTACCTCAAGCAATTAGAATCGCCGTTCCTCCACTTGGGAATGTGCTGCTGGATGTAATCAAAGGAACTTCATTAGCAGCAATGATCACTGTTAATGAGTTATTTCAAAATGCACGTATTGTTGGTGGAAGAGAATATGATTATATGACAATGTATATAATGGTCGCATTGATTTACTGGGCAGTCTGCAGCATATTTGGGTACATGCAAAGTTATCTTGAAATTGTTTCTTCTAAATATGTAGAACAACATTAACATTTTATAAAAAGACTTTCTCCTAACATGAGGAGAAAGTCTTTTTATCATGAAACACTAAAGAGCTCGCTAAGAGTTTTAATAAATAATTTATTGTTTGAGTTATGAAACCAAAAATTTAGATAATTCTATAAAATCCTTTTAGTATATTATATTTTTTAATAAATAACGAAGTGCTATTTTCAGTCGGTTACAGCAGGATCTATTGTGATTTTTCTAACAAATATATGATATAATAACTGCAGAAAAACTGGTTTTATAACTATTTCTATCTAGTTTTGCTACTATAAAGGAGTGTATAAATTGAAAAAAATCAAAGTACCCAAGTCTCAACTTTTAATAGTCAGCATTGTAATTATCATGCTATTTTACCTAATCTCCTTAGTTGCTAATTATGATTTCAACACCATAATCTGGTATTCTTCAATTATTTTAACTGTTCTTGCCATAATTTTATCGGGTGCTTTAGTAAGTGGAGACAGACAGCGTGGGAATTATCATTCAAGCCCTGAAAATACAAATCAAGCGCTTAACTATAGTCAAATCATCCTGATAATTGCTATTCCGTTTTACTTAGTGTTGTTATTACAGTATCTAATTTATTAATTATTTTAGAATAAAATATAATTAAATAGTTAATATCTTACATGATAACTAATAAAAACAATAAAATAGGAAATAGTTAAGAATGAGATAGAAATTAAAGTTATAGTTATATTGAAAAAATAGTAAGTACATTAAATTATTATTAATGATCTAAACAGTAATAGTAATCAGTAATTTAGAAAATAAGGGCCATGGAAATAATTACTATCTCCATGGCCCTTATTTTCAAAACTTGGAAGTACTAACAACTTCTCTTTTATAAATTAATATTACTAGTATTGATATTTTAGCTAGTATAAGTATAATATTCATTTATTTTTTCAGTCTTTGTGATATTTTCTGGTTCGCTGAATTTTTATAGTTTTGCTTAATCTTTTCTATAACGTTTAGTAACGGTTTAATACTTTCTATATCTGTCTTAATAGGCATAAAAGCAATGGGCTGTTCTATATCCAAAAAGAGAGTTCCTGTGCTAACCAGAACGTCAAAATCATAAGATTCCAATGCAGATTCAGAGATTAGAGGTTCAAGAAATAATTCTGTAGTTATAGAATCTTCTAACTTGGAGTCAAGTAAAGCTTTAATATCGTAGCCATGCTGATAATTAATGTGACTATACAAAAGAATTTTACATCTTGAAAAATTATTATATAAATGAAAAGACAATTGCTCCCATTTTGAAATCAAAAAATACATCAGTTCTTCTGAATTAATTTGTTCGCTTATCAAATTCCGCTTTTTACATATTTCAATCAATTCTCGTTCAGCCAGCTCATAAAATAAAGGATAAGAAGATTTGAAAATATCAAGCAAACTATAATCTCTTGGTCTAAATACTAAATAGTTATTTAAACCAGTTGTAGAGTTGTAATAACTATAAAGTGTCATAAGCTCATCTAATTTATGGACTAAATGTGAATGTTCATCCGAAGGTAAGTCAAAAACGTAGCTCAAATAATCTAAACTTTCTTTAATTTTATTTATATTTTCGTTTTTATGTTGAGTTTTTTCGTCTGACTTTATATAAGATCCATAATAATAAATATAAATATATGAAAATATTTTAGTATATTTAAGAGTGAAATCTTCTGAAAACGATAAACTGTTCAACCATTTCCTGATTTTTATTTCTGCATTTTTAAAATCAGAGGATGATAGATTATGATTTTTTAAAGGCATTTCAAATAATGACTTTTCTCTTTCTTCTCTAAATATATTTATTGCTAGGAACAATCTTATTTTATTAAAATTCAATGTTTCTATTCTCATTCCATCACTTAAACGGAAGGATTGAACCAATTTAGTTAGCGTGTTTTCACTAATACTTTGAAAGGGCCATTCTGTTTGACAATAAGCTTCATGAAAATATTTAGTATAGAATTTCCTGATTAAAAATTCGTCTCCTTTGATTTGATAGGGCCTAGAATCTAAAACCAGTCCATGTTTAACCAAAATTTTTCTTAATTGTGAAGCTAATCGACTTAATGACGACATACTGACAAATAATTGTTCTTCCAGTTCCCTTGAAGTCATAGTTTGATTAAAGAAGAGCAATTCAAGCATTTTGAATCCAAGGGAGTTTCTAATAAGGTGCTGCTGAAAATAGTCGATCCCTATATGCAGGGGGAGTTTCATGACGATTCCGCTACTTGAAGCATCAATCGTTCCTCCAATATCATTTAATTGACTTTTAATTTCATCAAGATATGTTTTTGTACTCCGAATAGAAGTATTATTTTTTTGTGCTAAGTATTGAATAGTACAAGGTTTCTTTGCAAAATACAATGTTTCAACTATTAGATACTTGCGGTTATCTTTTGCTGAAATCAGTTCCTTCATAAAAAAATCCCTCATTTCTAACTTTCGATAAAAAGTATATCAATATAAAATATCACGTGTTTTCAATAGTTGCATTGTAGCATGCAATTATTGAAAATGTAAAATGTGTAATATTTGATACACTCAATATGCATTCTTCTGATAATATTTTTGTAATTATCAGTACATTCCGAAACTGAATATCTTAAATAGTCATTAAATATAGGGGGAAATCACATGAAGAAATTGAGTGTATATGTTTTAACGTTTATTATTCTGTTACAGCAAATATTTTCAATACCATTTACTGTAATTGCTGAAAGTTTTGATACAGAAAAAGAAATAACAATCAGTCAATTAGCTTTGACAAATGATTCGGGTGAGGAAATATCAGAAATTGATAGTGAATCTCCGGTCAATCTGTCTTTGAATTGGCAGTTTGAAAGTACTGATGATGAAATTGAAACGATTATTTCGCTTCCAGAACAATTAAATGGTCAACAGTTTGAAAGCAAATTAATTGATGATAAAGGAAAAGAAGTAGGCACATATTTAGTTTCTGCTAATCAAATAATGTTATTGGCAAATCCTAATACTGTAGGAGAAGGCAATATAAGTGTTTCATTACAATTAGAAGATGAATATACTGGAGAACAGGATTTAGAATTTATCATCAATGATACTGCAATTATAAAAACAATTTTTATAAATTCTAACCAAGAGAATAATACAGAACCTTCAATTGTAAATTCTTCGGAAGAGAATGATGAAGTAAATTTAGTCGATGAGAATAAGGGTAAAGAGACTGATGATTCAAGTTCAGTGACAGATGCTGCAGATCAGGGTACTAGCAGTAATACTAATTATCAACCAAAAGCTGCTGAAATAACTGCTATGCAAAATATTGATGATCAGATCATTTTTTCTAACGTCAGATTTACTGACGGAGATGAACAAGAATATGGCGCTGACTATCCATATAATCTTGATGCCAGTCCAATTGGAAGATTATACTTTGACTGGGAATTAATTGACCAACATACAGTGCAGTCTGGGGATACTTACACATTTAACTTACCGGCAGAATTCAAACCTGTTGCTGGAACTAATGGACTACTTGGTGAAGTGGGTACTTGGACAGTCAATGCTGATGGCTTAGTGACTTTTGAATTTAATGAATATGTTGATGGTGATGATGTAAATGGTAATTTCTGGTTTGAAATTACTTTAGATGAACAAGAATTAAGCGAATCTATTGAACAAGAAATCGCATTTGAAAATATTCCTGATTTTACGATTAATTTTCCAGTTACACCCAAAGGTGGAGCGTTGATCGATAAAAAAGGAACAATAAACAATGAAGGGTTTAATTCCTCTGAGGCTTATTGGACAGTCGATATTAATACTGCTTTAAACAAATTAGTAAATGCAACAGTCACTGATAATATTCCAACAAATATGAATTATAAAGATAATAGTATGGAAGTCATTATACTTCAGATGAATCCGCAAGGTGACAGAACTGAGCAAGAAGTATTAGATCCAAGCAAATATTCAATTGAAGTAAATGAGGAAGGGAATCCTGTTGTACATTTTAATAATCTTAATGAAGAAGAAGCTAAGCAGGCATATCGATTAAACTATACAACTGAAATTGTAGAACCTAGTGAAGGATTTGATGGAACGCAGATATTCACGAACAGAGCTGTACTTGAAAATAATAATGAAATCTATCCGGCTGAATCTACTGTAAGCAGTGGATTTGGAAAAGAGATTGAGAAATTAGATCCTGAATATAATTCAGAAACTCAAACATTCGATTGGACAATAAATTACAATTATAATCAAAAATATATTGATTCAGAAATTGGTTTAATCAAAGATTCATGGAATCCTGCGGGAGTGATGGAACTTGATGCAGATGATCTATCTGTTTACCCTGTTTCTATTGATGAAAATGGAAATGCGGTAGTAGACGAAACAACTATTGATCCTTCCAATTATCAGCTAACAATAAATCCGGATAAATCTGGATTTGAATTGAACTTTGTTGAAGATATTGACCAGCAAGCTTATCAAATTAAATATATGACCAAATTGGTTGGATCAAAAGGGACTGGTATTGTAGATAACAGTGGTACTGTTTCTAACACTGTTGAAACGAGTACAGAAAGAACCGACGGTAGCAGCGGAAGATGGACTCAACAAGGAATCATCAAAAGAAGAACAAATTTAGATATTAACCAAAAAACAATATCATGGAGAATTGACATCAATAAAAATGGATATTTGATGGAGAATCTAGTGTTAACTGATGTCTTTACAGGAGATGGGTTATCTTTAATCGAAAATGCAGCTAATCATTCAGGTTTTGAGTTAAAAATAGTTAATGCTCAGGGAGAAGAATTTACCGGTTATACAATTGATGCAAATCCTGAAAATGGTTCAGGAAATGGATTTATATTGGAATTTACTGAACCAATAAATGAACCTTTAATGATTGATTATACTACTCATTTTGAAAGAAATTCCGATGGAACTGGAGTATATAAAAACAGTGCATCTATTGATTGGCGCGAAGGGGATACAGATTATACAGTTGGTACTGGAGATATCAGTAGCGGAGATACGAAATTCACTGCAAGCAATGGTGTTAAGTCTGGAACATATAATGCAACAACTCAACGAATTACTTGGGAAGTTAACACAAACTATGCAAGGCTTCCAATTCAGTCGCCTTATACGATTGAAGACCAGATTCCAGAAAATCAAGAAATAATCGAAGATTCTATAACAGTATATAGTTATGAAGTTAATCAGACGGGTGATATATTAAATAAAATTCCTTTAAATAGCGATGCATATAGAATTGATCTTCCTACTACTGAGAATAATAAAAAATTAACCATTACTTTAGAAGAAGAATTGCTGGGAACTCGCACAGCAGTAGGTATCAGTTTTGATATAAAATTTGAAGATGATCTAATTCAAGACAGTGAAGTAGCTAATCAAGCAGTCATCACAAATGGAGAAAATACTTTTAACCTAGATGCTACAGTTCCTATCCCTTATGGTGGAGAGTATGGTGATAAATTTGGAGAACAAGCTGGAGAGGCAAACGAAAGAGCAGACTGGACAGTTTATTTGAACCCCAACCGTTCAAGAATTCGTAACTTTGTATTAACAGATAATCCTGATTTGAATTCAGTCTTATTAGAAGATACATTTAGAGTTTACGAAGCTTCAGTAGATCAGACAGGAAAATTAACAAAAACTGATAACCTTTTAGAAGAGGATAAGGATTATACACTTTCTATAGAAACAGATAATACAACGGGAAATCAGGAATTTGTTTTATCATTTAACGATGAGATTACAGAAGCGTATATATTAGAATATAGTTCCTTTATTGATCCTTTAACAAATAAAGGGGAGAGCATAAGTAATACTTTTAAAGTTGAAGGATTGAATGTGGAAGTTATTGAATCGTCAGAAAACGAAGTTGATATTGTTAAAAGCAACGTTGGGGGTGGAAGCGGCTCTAGTATTCGCGGTTCTTTAGCTTTGCAAAAGACAGATGAAAGCGAGAATAAAGTTTTACAAGGTGCTGTTTTTGAGTTGCTTACCGAAGACGGCTCACAAGTTTTAAGAGTTGGTGAGACCGATAGTAATGGAGAACTTTTATTTGGAGGATTAAGAGGAGGAACTTATCTCTTAAGAGAAACAAAAGCACCAGATGGATATATAATAAGCGATGAATTAGCTGAAGGAATGTCTGTTACTTTAAATAATACTGAAGAAAATGAGGTAACAACTTTAGATCTGAAAAATTCATTAACAAAAGTAAATATAGAGAAAATTGAAATAACCAATTCTGGTACTTCTATTATTAACGATGAAGTAACTTATAATATTTATGATAGTGAGAATAATCTGGTAAGGGAAAGCATTACAGCTCTTGATGGGATTATTACAGTCGAGAATCTTGAACCTGGGAATTACTTCATAGAAGAAGTTGCTGCACCAGATGGATATATTAGAAACACAGAACGTGTAGAATTTACGATTTCAATTAATAGTAATGGGACGCAAACTGTTCCTACAATTGATATCATCAATTATCAAGGTAGCGTCGAATGGTATAAATTAAATGAAAAAGAAGAACCATTGCCAGGAGCTGTTTTTGAAATCACTGGTCCAAATGGATTTACCACTGAAGTAACATCCGATGAGAATGGTTTCGTTGAGGTTTTTGGATTGGCACCTGGAGACTATACTATTAAGGAAATTACAGCTTCTACAGATTATATCTTAAATACGGAAGAGGTCACTTTTACAATTGAAAATGAAAGTTTAGGTGAACCATCTCCGTTAGAATTAAATAACTTTGTCAACTACCAGGGGAAAGTTAAATTAGTAAAAACAAACGTTATAGGAGAACCATTATCCGGTGCTGAATTTACTCTTTTAAGAGGGGGATCGGTTATTAAAGAAAATCTGGTTTCAGATACAAATGGAGAAATATTTGTCGAAGGACTTGTTCCTGGTGAATATTCTTTCATTGAAACTGCTGCACCAGAAGGCTATATCCTGAATAAGGATTCTGCAGATTTCACAATAAATGCAAGTAACAAAGGAGAACCAGTAGTTGTAACTGCTGGAGACTTCTTGAACTATAAAGGATCTGTTGAATTAAATAAAATCGATACTAATGGATTACCGTTAACAGGTGCGGAATTTGAAATTAGAGATCAAGAGAACAATCTGATCTAAGACAACTTAATTTCAGATGAATCCGGAAAAGTAATGGCTGAAGGACTTGCACCTGGAAAATATTCAATTCAAGAAACTGCTGCACCAGAAGGCTATCTTTTAAATACACTGCCAATTGAGTTTGAGATTGTTTTTTCAGAAAATGGGGCAGTACAAACAGTCGATGCAGGAGAGGCAATTAATTACCAGGGAAGTGTGAGAATATCTAAGAGTGATTCCAGGAATAATGGTTTACAAGGAGCAGTCTTTGAAATTAGAAACATTGACGCACTAGTGTTGCATGAAACATATTATGTTTCATGCAACACTAGTGACTTCCTATATTTAAAATAAATAATTTGTAGTTAAAGACAGGTAGTTTTTCTACTTTACATTAGGAATCAATAAACAAACTTGCGAGTACATTTATAAGTGTACTTGCAAGTTTGTTTTATTATTTCTTGTTTAAATACATAAAATTGAGTAGAATCCTGTATCAAATGAACTGATAGTCAGAATTCGGACAAAAAATCTGTTTTTTATTGACTATACATAGATGAAGGTCTATATTACTTACATAGATACTTATCTATGTACGCTTATTAAATTAGTTATATAAAAGGAGCGAATAGAAGATGACAGAATTAGCAATATATGAACCAGCAATGTGCTGTGCTACAGGGGTATGCGGACCATCCGTAAACGAGGATTTATTACAAATTACTTCAGTTATTAATGCTTTAGATACACTAGATGGTTTTCAAGCAACAAGATACAGCTTGTCTAGCAACCCTCAAGCATTCGTTGACAATGCGTCTTTGAGCACGCTATTACAAGAAAAAGGTGCGGAAGCTTTACCAGTCACTTTATTAAACGGTGAAATTGTTAAAGTTGGCGATTACCCTTCAATGGAAGAAATAACAGCCTTTACAGGAGTACAATTTGTGCCAATGGATTCAGATACTGGTGGCTGTTGCGGACCCAACTCAGGATGTTGTTAGGAGGATTTAAAAAAAATGAGAAATTATCAACCAGAACAATTAAATCTTACAAAATATCTTTTCTTTACTGGTAAAGGCGGCGTAGGAAAAACGTCTACGGCTTGTGCTACAGCGGTATCATTAGCGGATAGCGGAAAAAACGTTATGTTGGTTAGTACGGATCCGGCTAGCAACTTGCAAGATGTTTTTGATAAAGAATTAACCAATAGCGGTCTAGAAATTCCAGAAGTCAAAGGGTTAACGGTTGCCAACTTTGATCCGGTAACTGCTGCGAATGATTACATGGAAAGTGTAGTAGGTCCTTATAGAGGAGTACTACCAGAATCAGCTGTAGCCAATATGGAAGAACAATTATTAGGTTCTTGCACTGTAGAAATTGCTTCTTTTAATGAATTTGCAGGATTTCTGACCAATCCAGAAGTAGAAGCTAAATATGATTACATTATTTTTGATACAGCACCAACCGGACATACATTAAGAATGTTGCAGCTTCCTTCTGCTTGGAGTAGTTTCTTGGACGAAAATACTACTGGAGTTTCCTGTATGGGACAACTATCAGGGTTAGGCGATAAACAAGAGATGTACAAACATGCAGTAGATACATTAGCCGATGGGGCAAAGACAACTTTAATGTTAGTGAGTCGCCCACAAAATGGACCGCTTATTGAAGCCAATAGAGCGTCAGAAGAATTAAAAGAAATTGGTGTTTCAAACCAACAACTCATTATCAACGGGCTATTAGAAAGACCGACGGATAGTATTTCTCAAAAGATATATGATGAACAACAATTGACTTTAAAAAATATGCCTGAAAATTTGAAACAATTCCCAGCATTTATGGTTCCACTACGTTCTTATAACGTTACAGGTGTGGAAAATCTCCGATCGCTCTTAAAATCAGATCAAGCAAATGTCGTAGTAAAAGCGCAAGAAGTAAATGCCTACCCTAAATTGCAACACATTGTAGATGAGTTAAATCGGACGCATAAAAAAGTTATTTTCACTATGGGTAAAGGCGGCGTTGGTAAAACGACGATTGCGGCTGCTATCGCTACAGGTTTGGCCGCTAAAGGGAAAAAAGTTCATTTAGCCACAACAGATCCTGCGGCACATTTGGGTTTTGTTATACAAGAGTCGGACTCGATTAAAATGAGCCATATCGACGAGAAAAAAGAACTAGCGGATTATAAAGAAGAAGTGTTGTCTAAATCTCGTGAAACGATGTCTTCTGAAGAGTTAGATTATGTTGAAGAAGATTTGCGTTCTCCTTGTACCCAAGAAATTGCTGTTTTCAGAAGATTTGCAGAAATCGTGGCTACAGCTGACTGCGATGTAGTGGTGATTGACACTGCGCCAACTGGTCACACGCTATTACTATTAGATTCTTCCCAAAGCTATGCGAAAGAAGTAGAAAGAACTTCTGGTGAAGTGCCTGAGGCAGTTCGCAGATTGTTGCCAGTTTTACAAGATCCAAAACAAACTGAAGTGGTTATGGTAACTTTACCGGAAAATACCCCCGTTTATGAATCAATGCGTCTACAAGAAGATTTAGACCGTGCAGGAATCGCACATACGTGGTGGTTATTAAACAATAGCATGTTAGCGAGCGGTACGACCAATGAAATTTTAATGGCTCGTGCTCAAGGCGAAGTGACTTGGATTAATAAAGTAGCAGAATTATCTGACAATCATTTTGCGGTGGTTGAATGGAGTCATACAGAAGTAAAAGGTTCAGTAATAGAAACTATTTTAAATTAGCAATAATAATTATCCTATACATAGACAATAGGCTTCTATGTATGGCTTTTTCTTTTTTGAAAAAATATTGTGTATATATAGAATATCGTCTATATTAAGAATTAAGTAGAACAAGGATGAAAGGAGTTCTAAAAGTGGACTATGAATCTTATGCAAGAACGATGAAAGCTTTATCTGACCCTAAGAGAGTGAAAATATTAGATATGCTTTCTTGTGGAACAATGTGTGCTTGTGATGTGCTGGAACATTTTGATTTTACTCAACCCACTTTATCCCATCATATAAAAATACTGGTAGAGGCAGGCCTGGTGACTACTGAAAAAAGTGGAACTTGGCACAATTATTCCATTAATCAAGAAAGCGTAGAACAATTAATTGAGAATACAGCAGCTGTCTTTTCTCCTTCGGAAAGATGTGTATGTATCATTGACTCTAATCTGGAAGGAGAGAGTGGATTTGAAAAAATTAATTCTTTATGAGCCAGCAATGTGTTGTAGTACGGGAGTGTGTGGTCCTTCAATAGATAAAGATTTGATACGAGTGACTTCCGTTATTAAAGAATTAAAGAAAGTAGAAGGCGTTCAAGCTGTACGCTATAATTTATCCAACAATCCGAACTCTTTCGTTCGCAATAGCAAGGTCAGTGAAATGCTACAAGAAAAAGGCATGGAAGTTTTGCCGATAACTGTAGTGAATGACGAGATTGTTAAGACAAATTCATATCCTTCCAATAAGGAAATCGAAAGTTATCTCGACGTTCCTATAGGAACGTCAGTGAGCAACTAATTTTTGATATGAAAGAAAATCATGAGTTACGAAATTACTTTAAAGAAAAGAGCTGGGAAATATGAGAATTGTAATAATCGGATCAGTGGCTGCGGGCACATCTGTAGCGGCAAAAGCAAGAAGAAACACAGAAGAAGCAGAAATTGTAGTATATGATCAAGGGAAAGACATTTCTTATTCCGTTTGCGGAATTCCTTATCAAATGGGTGGGGAAGTTGAAAGTATCGATTCTTTAACACCACGTAATGCAGAATGGTTCAAAAAAAGATATGAAGTAGATATCTTTACAGAACATAAAGTAACTAAAATAAATCACGAGCAGAAAACACTCGAAATAAAAGATTTAGCTTCTGGAGAAACCAAAGAAGACCATTACGATGTCTTAGTTTTGGCCACTGGAGCCTCACCATTCACGCCACCTCCATTTAATCAAAATCAATATGATAATGTCTTCCAAGTGCGTAATATTCAAGACGCTCAAGACTTTGCTGCTTTTTCAACGAAACAGCCTAAAAAAGCTTTGATTATTGGTGCTGGATTTATCGGTTTAGAAATGACAGAACAATTAGTTCACAAAGGATTAGAGGTAACGGTCGTCCAGTTGGAAGACCAAGTAATGCCACCCATGGACGCGGATATGACTTTCCGAGTGGAAGAACATATGCGTGAAAAAGGAGTTCATCTTATCCTGAATGATACGGTAAAATCCATTGAAGGAGAATCCTCAATAGAGAGAGTAACAACTACAAATGGGGTTACGATTGAAACAGATATCGTCATCTTGTCTGCAGGTATACGTCCAAACACTGAACTAGCTAAAGAGATTGGTGTGGAAATTGGAGCTACAAGAGCGATTGCGGTGAATAAAAAAATGCAAACCAATCTTCCAGATATTTATGCCGTTGGAGACGTGGCAGAAAGCTTCTCTGTGATTACAGGAAAACCCATCTACCGTCCATTAGGATCAACGGCCAATAAAATGGGTCGAATTGCTGGAGATGTGATTACTGGCGGAAACCTAGAACATCGCGGCGTATTAGGTACCGGAATTTTCCGAATTTTTGATTTGCATGTTGGGCAAACAGGTCTAACAGAGAAAGAAGCCAAAGCAGAAGGTTATGAAGTTGAAGTTCTATATAATATCAAACCAGATCATGCTGAATATCTTGGTGGGAAAGAATTAACGATTAAAGCTTTAGCTGATAAAGAAACGAGTCGCATTTTAGGTGCACAAGTGATTGGAAAAGGCGGAGTAGATAAACGAATCGATGTACTTGCAACAGCCATTACATTTGGAGCCAAAGCAGAAGATCTCTTCCACCTGGATTTAGCCTATGCGCCACCATTTGCAACTACGAAAGATCCAGTCCTCTACACGGGTATGGCATTGGACAATGCGCTTCACAGAAATCCATTGATTACCCCAGAGGAAATTTTAAGACGTCAAGAAAATGGCGAGAAAATGCAAATAATTGATACGCGTTCGAAAAAAGATCATGAAAAATCTCATGTTAAGGGAGCTGTTCACATTGGCTTATATGATTTGAGAAGCCATTTAGAAAACCTAGATAAGAATGTCCCTACTGTAACGTACTGCAATAAAGGCACGACGGGCAATGCTGCACAAAATGTGTTGCTAAACCATGGTTTCAACGAAGTTTATAATCTTTCTGGCGGAAACAAGAACTACCAAAGTTATGTAAAAATGTTAGAATCGAAGTCGAAATAGATAAAAAAAAACCAGACAGCATATTTTAGCTGTCTGGTTTTTTTATTATAAGCAATAGCGAATGAGCTAAGGAACATTAAACGGCTTGTTGCAGTTGATAACGGGTATTTAGACTTTATAAAGAAATACAGTCTCGTGTTAGTACGGAAAATAGATTAAAGAATTTAATCTATTTTCCCCAACCCTGCGTTCTTCAAAACCTCGAAGTCAATCCCTCTGTTGCTACAACAGTTGGCCAACTGGCCGTTCACTGCAACTGCTGGAATAGTTTCTATTCCGTATTCCTTTGCTTTCGTTTCGCATTCTTTTGTTTCACACTTTTTGTTCAAATCATATACTACGACTTCACAATTCTGGCATGCTTGCTCTTTTACTTGTTGAACCGCATTGTTACATAGATAGCAACCTGCAGTGAAAACTTCGACTATTCTTTTAGCCATTATTATCTCCTCCTGTTAAACTCTTAATGATTGGACACCCACATTGAGAACTACCTGTTCCAGCGCATTGAGCGGATAAATCTTGTAAAACTACTTTTATTTTTTCTAAGTCTTTTATCTGTGCTTCAATCTCATTAATTTTTTGGGTAGCAAACTGAAAGACTTCTTCAGAATCAAATTGAGTTTCATTGTCCGTGATAGAAATGAGTTTCTTTATTTCATTGAGCGTAAAACCAAGCTCTTGTGAGCGTTTAATAAATTTGATGCGATCTACATCTTCCAAAGAAAAAACTCGGTAACCCGCCTCGGTTCTTGGAGGCTCAGGAATAAGCTGACGTTTTTCATAATACCGCACTGTTTCAATATTGACATGAGACTTTTCGGCAATCTCGCTTATTTTTAAGCCATTCACTCTCTCACCCTCTTCTTCATTTATACACCCTGTACCTAGGTATAAGGTCAAGACCAATCAGTTAATTTTTTATACTCTCATATGTCTCTATTTTAACATGTGAATAGACGATTTACT
>NZ_FOSJ01000089.1 GCF_900114235.1 Marinilactibacillus piezotolerans
TAATTTCCCATTCTGCAACACACAATTCTTCTTCATAAATAACAACATAACTTTTTCCTTTACTTACATCTAAAGCCATGACTCTCATTTATTTTCGCTCCTTTCTATATTAAATTGAAGTACTCCACTATGCCTTAACGATTCCACTTTCCTATAGACGATCTCAAAGGACCAACATACTTCAAACTGATTCAATCAAGGATAGTGAAGGGGCCAGTTTGACATGCAGACTCATGGTCTTCTAACGTTGACGGCCTCATCTTCACCTCTACTATATAAAAAAATAGTAGTGCATATCCACCGTCGTGGATATTACACTACTAATCTTAGTATGTTTGACAGAGAACCTAGACAATAAAAAACTGGATCCTATATGTAGGTGCATTATTAATGCCTATACTTTAGGATCCAATTTAGTTTGTAGTTCTTTATTTATACTTTTGCTACACTACCTTGTTCAACATAAACCATCAAAATTGAGATATCAGATGGATTTACACCGCTGATTCGGCTTGCTTGAGCAATCGTTTCAGGTTGGATTTTAGTGAGTTTTTCAATAGCTTCTGTTGCAATTCCATTGATCGCTGAATAGTCAATACCTTCTGGAATGCGTTTGTTTTCCATACGTTTGACTTTGTCCGCTTTACGGAAAGCTTTTTCAATATAGCCTTCATACTTGATATAGATTTCAACTTGTTCCATCACTTCTTTTGACAAAGTCGTTTCTGTTGGCGCAAATTGAATGATATCAGCATATTTCACATAAGGACGGCGGATAAAGTCATAGACCAAGATACCGTCTTTCAATTGTGGTTCGCCTTTTTCTTCAAGGTATGCTGCCACATCATTTGGTTTCAAACGGATAGTTTGCAAACGAGCCAATTCTTTTTCAACTTGTTCTTTTTTATCCAGGAAGTTTTGGTATCTCTCTTCTGATAACAAACCAAGATCGTAACCGATTTTGCTCAATCTGAAGTCTGCATTGTCATGACGCAGCAACAAACGATATTCAGCCCGTGAAGTCAGTAAACGATACGGTTCATTCGTTCCTTTTGTTACTAAATCATCAATCATGACGCCGATATATCCTTCGTTTCGTTTCATAACGAATGGCTCTTCGCCTTGAACTAGACGAGCTGCATTAATTCCAGCCATCAATCCTTGTCCACCCGCTTCTTCGTAGCCGGATGTTCCATTCATTTGGCCAGCTGTGAATAATCCGCTGATCAGTTTAGTTTCTAGAGAAGGACGTAATTGATACGGTTTAACGACATCATACTCGATTGCATATCCTGTACGCATCATTTTCGCGTTTTCCAGACCTTCTACTGAATGTAATACCGCCAGCTGTACATCTTCTGGTAGAGAAGAAGATAACCCTTGTACGTAAACTTCGTCTGTTGTTTCACCTTCTGGTTCCAGGAATAACTGATGACGTGGTTTGTCAGAAAAACGAACGACTTTGTCTTCAATTGACGGGCAGTAACGAGCGCCTACCCCTTCAACGATTCCTGTAAACATTGGAGCACGATGCAGGTTTTCACGAATTATCTCATGAGAAGTTGGACTTGTATATGTTAACCAGCAAGACGTTTGATCTTGTAGATACTTTTCATCTGGTGTCTCAAAACTGAAGTGATGAGGTTCCGGATCTCCCGGTTGTTCTTCTGTAACAGCGTAATTGAT
Organism: Marinilactibacillus piezotolerans; assembly: GCF_900114235.1. GTDB lineage: Bacteria > Bacillota > Bacilli > Lactobacillales > Carnobacteriaceae_A > Marinilactibacillus > Marinilactibacillus piezotolerans. Next base: position 1,687 of record NZ_FOSJ01000089.1, read on the forward strand.
TGAATTTTTATGGATACGCGGAGGTGTTCCTGTCTTGAAACGATCCAAATCGAATCCTAACTCTAATAGATTTTCAGATAATTTGATAGACGGTTGCGTATTATTCGGGCCTGAAGAATATTTCAATTCTCCAATTACAATTTCCCCACGAGAAGAGGTTCCAGCAGTTAAAATAACGGCTTTTGCCCGGTAGATAGCACCGGTATTCGTAATAACCCCTTGGATAACATTGTCTTCTACGATCAATTCATCTACGATGCCTTGTTTCATATCCAAGTTTTCTGTACTTTCAATCGTACGTTTCATTTCAATCGAATAAAGGTGTTTATCCGCTTGCGCACGCAAAGCGCGTACAGCCGGTCCTTTAGCCGTATTCAGCATACGCATTTGAATATAGGTCTTATCGATATTCCGACCCATTTCGCCGCCTAAGGCATCCATTTCACGTACAACAATACCTTTAGCAGGTCCACCAATTGATGGATTACACGGCATATGTGCGACCATATCGAGGTTGATGGTAACGAGCAGCGTTTCAGAACCCATTCTAGCTGCTGCTAGAGCTGCTTCTGATCCTGCATGACCAGCACCGACTACAATAACATCATATCTTCCAGCTTCATAAGTTTGCATCAAGTTATTCCTTTCTAATTTAAAATCCGTTTTTATTTTTCACGGTTATTTTCCTAAACAGAATTGACTGAATAGTTGCGTAATCAATTCATCTTGCACACTGTCTCCCGTAATTTCCCCCAGCAAATCCCAGGCTCTTGTCATATCGATCTGTACTAAATCAACCGGCATTCCCGTTTCAATTCCTTCGATTACATCATCAAATGCATCTACTGCTTCATTTAATAATGCAATGTGTCTAATGTTTGAGACATAAGTTGCATCCCGTTCACCTGTTTTACCAGAGAAGAACAGGTCTGCAATTTTAGCTTCCAAATCATTTAACCCGTCTTGGGTGACAATAGAAGTAGGAACAATACTTTCAGGGTTCACTAATTGTTTTAGTTCCTCTAAATCTAAATGATTTTCCAGATCCATTTTATTTAAAATAATGATTCTATGATGCTCATCTGTGGCCTGGATCAGCAGTTTATCTTCTGCTGTCAAGGCCTCATTCTGATTAAAGACCAGCAAAATAAGGTCTGCTTCTGCTAAAGCTTTGCGACTGCGTTCTACACCGATTCGTTCAACAATATCTTCTGTCTCACGAATACCCGCTGTGTCAATCAGTCTAAGCGGTACACCTTTAACACTGACGTACTCTTCTACAACATCTCGAGTCGTTCCGGCAATTTCAGTAACAATTGCTTTCTCTTCTTTAATTAACGTATTCAACAAGCTGGATTTTCCAACGTTTGGACGACCAATGATCGCTGTCGCTAACCCTTCACGCAGGATTTTCCCCTGGCTGGCTGTTTCCAGCAATTCTTTGACTTGTTCTTTTACCTGCTTTGCTTTTTCGACTAATAACTGAGAAGTCATTTCTTCTACATCATCGTATTCAGGATAATCGATGTTTACTTCAACCTGCGCTAATGTATTCAGGATTTCCTGACGTAAATTTCTGATTAAGCGAGACAAGTTCCCATCCAATTGGGTAACTGCCATATGCATGGCTTTATCAGTTTTCGCACGGATCACATCCATGACCGCTTCAGCCTGAGATAAATCGATACGGCCATTTAGAAAAGCTCGTTTTGTAAATTCCCCTGGTTCGGCCAGACGTGCACCATTATGCAGAACGGTCTGTAGGACTTGATTAACCGCCAGTACACCGCCGTGTGTATTAATTTCTACTACATCTTCACGTGTATAGGTCTTTGGTGCTCTCATGATAGAGACCATAACTTCATCAATCTGTTCTTCCGTTTTCGGATTGACGATATGACCGTAGTGAATGGTATGGGTTTTCTGGTCTTTTAAGGTTTTATTACCTAATTGGTAAACACGGTCCGCAATGTCTAAAGCTTCATCGCCGCTGATTCGAACAATCCCGATCCCGCCTTCACCTGGAGGAGTAGAAATCGCTGCTATCGTATCAAATTCAATTGCCATTTTTAAAAAAACCTCCTATTTTTCTTCACAAAAAAAGTGCCTGGTCCACCCCAATGAAACCTATCCAAATAGGTTGTTTGAGGTGGAAAAGCACTTTCACTACTTTACCATTATTTAAATATCTATTATTCTGTCTTAATCAACATAGTAAATGATATAAGGAATACTATTAAAAGTCAACTCATTCACTTATTTTTTAATAGTATTTTGTGAACAGTTTGCCTCTCTTTATTCACACTGTATAAAAATTTCAAAACACTTTATTCAATACCGTTCATCGTTATTTTTTCTGCTTTTTCTTGTTTGACTTTCAGACTAATGAAATTCAACAGCTTTGTATTGAGGGCTTTATCTGCATAGGTAGGCGACTGTTTTAGTGAATCTCTAGCTTTACTAATCCATTCTTGTGCTTGATTCAGATCATACTCTACCCAGAGTGAAATAGCAGCCTGCATTCTATAAGTTTCCAGCTGCTTTATTTTTAAGTATTCTCTAAACAGCTTATCTTGTAAAATTTCATCTTGAATTGAAGTCTCATGTAACCCTAGAGTCAAATGACAAAATAAATATTCTTTCATAACTTCTATCTGATAAGGCTTAACTAAATCATTTCGCTGCTGCCACAGTGGTTCCAGGATTTCTAAGGCATGACCGAAATTCTCTCTTTCAAGTTCACGGTATACTTTTGCAAGAGTAACAAAAGCATTATATTGTTCTGTAATTGGTTCGTTTGGATTTTCAATAAGAGACTGGGTGTCTACCGCTTCGAATTCTTTCCCTATGGTAAAAGATCCAGCTAATTCTAATTGCTGGAAAAATTGCTGTCTTTTGACAGGATCTCTATTTAAATGTTTCACTGTATTTCCATCATTAAAGCTGAATGGATAAATATTAATAATCACTAGTGTTGCATTAAATAATTTAACTGTTTCAACACATAAAAAAGTCCTTTATAATGGGGTTGGATGACTTATCCAAGACCAAAACAAAGGACTTATAGCATGGATAAGTATAAAACAAAAATGACCATAAATAAATGGTTTTCGTACATTTCTTTAGAAAAATTAAGTGAAACGTCTCGACAGGTTATCGGTCAGTTTAATCGCTATTCAAAAAAGTTAACGTTTAAGAAAGTACTGAAACTCTTTCTCTATGCGATTAATGATGAAACCGATAGCCTACG
>NZ_FOSJ01000075.1 GCF_900114235.1 Marinilactibacillus piezotolerans
TTTAACATCCTATAAAAACCCTTGCATCTATTATATCAATCATTAGTTGTAAAAGGCAGCAGAATAAGCATAGTTTATTATTCAGTAGACATTAATTAGAATAATCTCATTAAATCAAAATTGTTTTTTTATCTCTTCAATTTCAAATTGATTTTTCAAGATAATAACTTTTTTATGCTTATTTTCGTTTAATATTTTTAAAATAATTGGTCTATTTGTATGGTTGAAATTCCAGACAAATTTAACAAATCCTGGTTCAAGCTTAATGGGGTTTCCATATGTTCGAGATTTAGTCATTTTACCTTTTATATATCTTTTCCAGATTCGATAAATGCAAATAGTTTTAGGTAAGTCTAACCAGATTACAGTATCCGCATAATCCAATCGCTTGCTGAGCGTTCGACTATAATTTCCGTCGATTATCCAACTATCTTTTTTAAGTACTTTTTCTAGTAATTCGTCAAATCCCGCTGGGTTTAAGGTGTTTTTATCATCTATCCAGTTCAGCTTATCCAAATGAATCACTGGTAAATCTAATTGTTTTGATAATTGAACAGCAAAAGTAGATTTACCAGATCCTGGAGAACCGATAACAAGAATCTTTTGCATAGACATCTCCTCCTAAGGATTAAAGCTAGGGACAAGCGAACAAATAGAATTAAAAGAACGTATTTTTTAAAAAAATTCATAAATTTTCTCAAAAAAATATAAATGGCAGCTGGTTCCCTTATGCTCTTACAGAATTATTCCTTTTTAATCACTTGAATTTTTGTTGCTGCTTTTCTTTTAGAATCCAATCGATTTTTTTAAAAAATTTTAGCTCTAATAAATAATTTTCAGTAAAAGTAAGCTGGATCTTATGAAGTGGAGCCTTAATAAAGTCCCCACTCTTAGGATCCAGTTTATCCTATTTATAGAGTTTCTTAAAATTATTACATTTAATTAATGCTTACATTTACTCATTCCAAGCTGAAATATAAGAAAGATAACTAAAAAGATACTGATTTTTTTCTTCTAAATCTTTTTTAGTCACCCCAGATAACATTAGAAAATCCCGATATAACAGTTCGCTATTAGTCTCTTGAATCCCAAGAGTTTCTTCATGAATCACAAAAACTGTTCTTTCTTCAAAGTAAGGTTTATGATCAAGACTTTCTTTTTTATTTATTTCATTGTAATAAATATTACTTTTTTTGTTATCAATTACTTTGTAGAAATGTAATTTTACTTCTTTTTTTGTTTCTCCTAAAGAATATTGAATATTTTCTTTAATTATATTTAATTGAAAAGGGTGTAAAATATTCAAGTCTACTTCTACTATGTCTGCAAGATCTTTAAGAATTGCTAATGGTTCCTTTTTTTTATTTACCATTATAATTTTATCTTGATATTTATCTAATAGCGATTCTATAGTATACATGCAACTCTCTCCTAATTGTTTTACGTAAACATTTCCAGCTTTAACGATACCGGATCTCCATCCAACTGAACAATAGTATACCTCAACACTTCCAACTGAAACTCTCATCTTAGTTTGTGTAGAAGGAGTACTAAACATAGCTAAGTATTGCGATCCTGTAGCTCTTCCACCTGTAGATTTATAGATATAACTATCTGAAAAATAAGTAATTGGAGTTAGTAGGTTAGGTCTAGTTACTTTCACATTTCTTAATCTAAAACTATTTATAGCAACTGATCCTGCGTAGTTTAAGTATAGCTGGTGAACGTCTCCGCTGATTCTAACTATCCGTCAACCCTGTTCCATCTATATAAGTGGCTCTAATTCCATTACTTCATTTGTATGTTCTTCATCCAAAGTGGCAGCACTCACTGACGATGACATTAAAGTGATGACTGAGCGTTATTGTTGCAATAAGTAAATAAATTCCTTTTTTTATTTTATTATTTCTATTTTGTTTTCCCCTAATAAATTTTAAAAATATATAAACAACATTTATGCACGCTTTTCACTTTCTTTTGCATATGTTCTATCCTCCTTTACAGTTAATTCATCATATTTATTCGTACAAAAAGGAGCAACGAATCGTTGCCTCCTTGAGAACAATATATTATAAACGTTTTATCATTAAAATACGTTAAATTAATAATTTACTAATCCTTCTTTATAAATGATTGCCTCAATTAATTCAACTTTGGATCAATTTGCTTACTCTCTTCTAATTCTTTCATTTCTCCGAAGAATGTCTCCACTTGATTAGATAATTTCTTATTAGATTCACTAACTTCTTTGTTCGCTTTAATCAACTAATTAATTTGAACATTCTGCTTGTTCATAACGGAAAAAAAGGAATTGACCATTACGCCTAAATCATTTTTGAGTGTAGCGTCATTTGATACGTCGACCGTATTTACTTGTATCTATCTATGATTTTATCTTTTTTTAGTACTGATTTCTATAGCTTTTTCATAGTTCAAAGTGGAAGCAGCATTCATATTTAGTTAGCTGAACACTATAAAAACGATGAATGTTATTCATTACATTTGCACTCATCGCTTCTATATTTTGTTTATTTCTTTATTCGATTTGTTTTTATTCTTCTTCTTCACTTTCATATGTCCTTCTAAAAATATACTCTATTTCATATTCAGGGAAAAAGGCATATTTTACTTTTACTGCTTCCCCAAATTTGAAATCTGAATCTCCATTGATCTTTTCTCTGACTGTTTGATATCTTATATGTAATAAGTCAGCGATATCGACTAGAGAAACACCTTTTTCTTTACGGATCTTTTCAAAATTATTCAACATCCTCTCACCTCCTTATACGATTTTTCGTATTAAAAACCAACAATCTATGACATAATTAACACTTGATTTCATCATAATATGAATTTTCGTACTTGTCAACAATAAATAACCTTCGTTCTAAAAAGAATATTGATATGCGATTTTTCGTATGCTATTGTTTTATTAACTACTAAAAAACGGAGAAACGATATGAATAGAGAAGAAAAATTAAAAACTATGATAATAAAAAGATTCGGTACCGTCAAGGAGTTTTCAAGAGCTGTCGGTTTACCTTACACAACTATACGCTCTATACTAGAAAGAGGTATTTTTAATGCAAAGTTAGAAAATGTCATCATCATCTGTAAAGGGCTTGGAATATCTTCTGAAGAATTAATTGATCAAAAGGATTTTGTAATGGAAAACTCTTTGTCTTTCTACAATGACTATACACATTCAAAGTCACCCAGTCTATTTGATGATTTAAAAGATCATTCTGAGATAGATAAAATCGAACTTCCAGATTTAATCATGGGACGATACGCTGGTGCTGAGGATATTATATTTTCTCGTATGTCCGAGAGATCTATGGACAAATTAATTCCTGTTAATTCATTGATTGGCATTAAGCCAGTCGAGCTAGCTGATCTTGAAAATGAAGATATCGTTGTCTACACCCATCAGACGGAACAAAGTATCAAGTATGTTTATAAAATAGAAAACAAACTTATTCTGAAACCTGCTTCCCATGATCCAAAATTCATTGATTCTGTATTTGACATGACAGATACTGAACTCAATATTTTAGGCAAAATCATAATATATATCGTTGAGAAATAGCTGTTACATATACTGGAGGAGCATTATGAAAAGGAAAGTTGTATTGTTCATTGCTATGAGTCTAGATGGTTATATTGCTAGAAAAAACGGTGCAATAGATTGGCTGGATACTAGCATTGATCATCCAGTCGAAGATTTTAGTTACGAAAATTTCTACAGTACAATAGATACAGTGATTATGGGACGAACGACATATGATCAAGTGATCAACGAACTTTCACCTGACCTTTATCCTTATAAAGATATTCAATCTTATGTGCTGACATCAAGACCAGCTCAACCAAAAAAGCATGTGAAATTTATTACTGAAGACATTTCTGAACTTATACTGCGTCTTAAAAGGGAAGCTGGTAAAGATATCTGGATCGTCGGCGGACATTCCATTATCAAACCGCTCTTGCAGCTTAATATGATTAATGAATTTAAGATAACAATTATTCCGACTTTATTAGGAAACGGTATTCCCTTATTCGACTCTTTCCAAAATGAAATAAAGTTACAGCAAGTTAACAGCTATGTACGTAATCAGCTAACTTACCTTCATTTCGTTCGTAAATAATGATACAAAACAAAGCCATCACAAAAGTATGATTCCCGACTTCTGTAATGGCTTTTTTAATTTTTAAAGCTGTAAAATCAAGATAAAGATTACAGCTGCAATAGTCTGAAGTATCCCCACTGATACCCCATAAACAAGGAAACGAGGGCCTTCTTTGATAAATTTTCTAAAATCAAGACGCAGACCAATTGCCGCTAAAGCTGTCATTTCAAACCAAGTACTAATATAATCAGTGGAATCAATAATAACTGTCGGAATCGTAAATATACTATTCAGGATACAAATAATCAGAAATCCTAATACATACCAGGGAATTGGTAATTTTTTTGTTTGGTTGTTCTCTAAATTTTCTCCTGTACTTTTTTGTACTTTCTTTTTAAAGAATAAAACAACAATGACCAGTAAAATAATACGTGTGATTTTGAAAAGCATAGCATACTTGACTGTTTCAGCACTAATTAGACTTGCTCCTGCTACAACTTGCCCTACTGATTGCAGGGTTCCTCCGAGCAAAGCGCTCTTGCTTAAAAGATCGTCCCCAAAAAGAGCTACTCCTAGAAATGGTAGAGAAAGCATCATTACAGTTCCCATCAAGTTAACTAGCGTTATCACTTGGCCTTTTTCTTCATCATCTGCTTGAATAGATGGTGCGATCGCTCCTATTGCAGAAGTTCCACAGACTGCATTTCCTCCAGCCATCATCAAAACCATTTTTTCACCAAACCCAAGCTTTCTTCCGATAAGATACGTTCCTATAATTACTGTCGTCATCATCAGTATGACGTATACCAGTCCTTTAAATCCCATCTCAACGATAGTCTGGAACGTGACAGTAAATCCCAGCAAAACAACTGCATATTCCAATAACCTGCTTTCTGCAAATTTTGTTCCTCTGGCTAAAATAGGCTGCTTGAAAACTGTATTGCCTAATACTATACCGAGTAAAATCGCAATTGTGGCGCCGCCAATTTGCGGAAAAAATGTTGCAAAAAATTTTGAAAATACAGCTACTATAAATGCAATCACTATCCCGGGAACGATTGGATATGTATTTGACAGTTCTTTTAGTTTATTTTTAAACTTCATGTACTCTTCCTTTCTCTGATAGAATCATTATACTATTTTTTTAGAATAAATTTCAGGAGCTAATCGCTTACATTAAAAAATATATTATTTATTCTATTGGATAAATAATATATTATTGACTTAACTATCGTACTTCGATATACTTCGTTTATAATATATATCGAGGTGCGATAGTATGGTTAGATCTGACTTACAGAAAATTTATATGCCTATGACTGAAACTGCTTTTTATATACTCCTCTCTCTTCAAGAACCAAGATATGGCTACAAGATTATGCAATTTGTTGAAGAACTGACTTCCGGCAGAATTCAATTTGGCGCTGGAACAATGTATGGAAGTTTATCTAAATTAAAAAAAGACGGGTTAATTGAAATCGTTAGAGAAGAAAATAAACGTAAAATATATCAGACAACTTCGCTTGGAAATAAATTATTGAAAATTGAGAAAGAAAGAATTGTTGAACTATATTTAAATGCAGAAAGGGTGAAAGACTGATGGAAAAGAAGGTCATCAAATTCATCACAGTGGATAACTTTGAAAAAGAAGAAACCTATTTAGAGCAAATGTCTAAAAAGGGCTGGCATTTTGTTAAATATGAAGGGTTGCGTTACTTTTTTGAGTCTGGAGATCCATCAGATATCATCTATCAAATCGATTACCATAGCTCTACCGATGGTGATAAAGAAGATTATTTACAATTATTCAAAGATAGCGGCTGGATACCTGTATTTGCTTATCCCATTTTTGATGGGGAGTGGTGCTACTTTAAAAAGGAAACAGCTTCTAATAATTCACCTAAAATATATACCGATAACGAATCAAAAATTGAATTATTTAGTAAAATCAGAAAAACCTGGGGAATTTTTGGCTTAATCCTATCCTTAGTTTTTTTACCTATTACTTTTATAACGGGTATTCTCACAAGCAACTCCTTCTTAATTTATTTCGTACTACTGATGTTTGTCTTTATAGCTTTATTGTATATAAAAATGGTACTCAACCTGACTAGGAAAATTCATCAACTACGAGAATAAAGAATATTTCAAATCTTAAAAAACGAGGAGGCTGGGACAAAAGTCTCTGAAAGTCTTTAAATATAGAGAACCCCTGAGAAAATTGTAGAATACAATTCTCTCAGGGGTTCTACTTACTGAATGATTCTATTTTTTCTTTCTTTTATTATATTTTCGTAGGTTATTAGCCATGAAGATCAGATTCGTTTCATTTTCTACATTCGATTTTCCACGAACTGAAAATCGAGTGAACCTCAAATTGGCCTTCACCTGTCCGAAAGTTGGTTCTACATCAATTTTACGTTTACCATAAAATTGAGTCCCTTCTTCTGACGAAAGCTTTTCTCTAATATTTAGTTTTTGTTCTTCGTACTCA
>NZ_FOSJ01000077.1 GCF_900114235.1 Marinilactibacillus piezotolerans
CTAACATTCCTTAAAGTCGCTGGCAAACTTGTGCAAACAGGCAGACGAGCCTATCTAAAATTGTCGAGTTATCATGTGTATCAAACTGAATTCTATAGGGTCTTCGAGCGCCTACGGCGATCCAGTCAATGGATTTAAATCAGTTATCACGTTATTTTTTTGAATCAATCGTCTACAAGGGAGAAGTATGCCCTCAAACAAACAAGAGAATCGTAAGAAGGTTCATTTAGTTAAAATCTACTTCGAGAACGCACTATTTTGTAGAAAAATTCCCAATTTTTCCAAGAACGATTAATTTATTCAAGAAACCAGCTTAAATTATAGAGCTATGAATTATTCAGGTCCCCTATTCTTCTTATATTTTTTTATTTATCAATCTGTATTTCTTTTAATTGCTCTTCAATTGCCTCTTGAGTCACACCCGCTTGTAAGAGTGCTGCTGCGGTATAAGCTCCTTCAACTATCGGTACATCGTAAATAGTGATCGATTTATCACTAAGCTCTTTAGCCATATCCAAATTCATTTTGGCACTACCCAAATCATAAAAGGCAAGTAAATTATCCGATGGATGTTTATTGATAGCTTCAAGAATACTATCAAAACTTGTCCCAATTTCAGTTTCGGATAGTCCTCCAATTACTTCGATATCAACGTCACCAGCAACTTCTTGAATTAATCGGTTGATCCCTTTTGCAATCTCATACACGTGAGAGATAATAATACCAGTTTTTGTCATTGTCCAGCCTCCGCTTCTAGCATAGCGTGAAATAGTAAAGCAGAGGAATAAGCACCTGGATCGATATGTCCAATGGAGCGTTCACCTACATATGAAGCACGCCCTTTTCTAGCTTTTAATGGTTTCGTTGCTTCGACGGCCTCATCAATAACTTCATTGGTTAATTGCTCGTTTTCTGCTGCCTGAACAACTGGTGCCCAAACATCGATCATCGTCTTATCGCCAATTTCGGCTTTTCCACGTTTTTGGATGCTCTCTAATCCACACTGTAGCACTTTGCTCCATGATGAACCATCTCCTTGATATGTTTTCAGCATACCCATAAAAGCTGAACCATACAGTGGACCTGATGCGCCCCCGACCTTGCTTAATAAAGTAGTCGTAACTAGTTTTAAAAGCTCTTCGAGTGAATTGGGAGATTGTGTGTCAATCGCTTCGACAACATGAGCCATGCCTCGCGACATATTATTGCCATGATCACTATCCCCAATCGGTGTGTCCAGTTGCGTGAGATAATCTTTTTCTTGTTGGACCTTCTCATTAAATAATTCCATCCAACGAATGCCTGTTTGTATATCCATTATGGATTTGGCTCCTTTCGTATAACCTATAAACTGTCAACATACTTACCAGCTTATAGTTGTGACTGGTGCGTTTAATGCTTCAATATAAAAATCATTTTCTAAATAAAGTAAAGTTAATGACAACCCTTGCATTTCAAGTGATGTCATATAGTTGCCTATTTTGTAATAGTCCACTGACAATTTACGTTCATCCATAAGCTGTTGTACATCATTTGTAAAGACATATTGTTCCATTAATGGTGTTCCACCTAATCCATTAACAATTACCGCAAATCGGTCTGTTACTTTCACATCAAATTCGTTTACTAATTTCGTTAATAACTCATTTGCCAGGTTATGAGATGTTTGCAGTTTTTCCCTACGATATCCAGGTTCACCATGAATTCCTACTCCGTATTCAATCTCATCTTCTGCTAGGACAAAGCTTGGCTGAGTGCTTCCTGGTGTAGTCACACCAGTCAATGCAAGTCCAATAGATTTAATATTTGGAATTAAGTTGTCAGCTAATTCTTTAATTTCTGTGATTGACTTTCCTTGTTGCGCTGCGTAGCCTACTATTTTGTGAACGAGAATCGTTCCGGCTACTCCCCGTTTCCCTTGAGTGTATAAGCTGTCTTCCACAGCGATATCATCATCTACAACAACACTTGCGACTTCTATTCCTTCCATTTCAGCCAATTCTTGAGCCATTTCAAAATTCATAATATCTCCAGAATAATTTTTGATCACCATGAAGACACCGGCACCCTCATTGGCTACCTTAATGGCCTCTAAAATTTGATCTGGCGTTGGGGAAGTAAACACTGCTCCGCAAACGGCAGCAGATAACATTCCTTCGCCGACAAATCCAGCATGAGCGGGTTCATGTCCGCTTCCGCCTCCAGAAATAACAGCTACTTTTCCTGATTTTTCCGTTTTACGTTGGATGATACCAGTCTCTGGTATCCTTTGGACCAATTCAGCATGGCCAATGATCATGCCTTTTAACATTTCGTCAACTATATTAATCGGGTCATTCACAATTTTTTTCATCAGTTCCCATCCTTTGATCTATAAGTTTAACAAATAGTTTATTTTACTGACTTGCGTTTCTTGTAGTCTCGGCCAATTACATCAGCTGCAATAATAGCTTGAGCTACACTTTCAGGTGTCACTTCAAAAGGCATAGCATGAATAGATTCTTCAGGGATACATGCTTTTTCGGCGACTTTAAGGATTTCTTCATATTTCACTTCTGCTACATCCAAATCTGCTAATGATACCGGTAGCCCAACAGATAAACTGAAGTCTAATAAAGCTTCAACTTCATCATTTGGTGCGTCCTCAAGGATAAGTTGGACAAATGTTGTAAATGCTACTTGCTCCCCATGGAAGTAATTATGAGGACCATCTAGAACTGTCAAGCCATTATAAATGGCATGTGCTGCAGCTAGTCCGCCTGATTCAAATCCAAGACCAGATAATAGTGTATTTGCTTCAATAATATTCTCTAACGCTGGTGTAACAACATTATTGTCACATGCAATCTTTGCATTGTAGCCATTCTCCATCACTGTTTCGTAACAAGCTCTTGCTAATGTGATAGATGCAATCGTACCTTTAGCAGGTGCTGTATCCCCTGTATGGTATCCATTCGGCAAGCCAGCGTTTACATTTGAATTTGAACGACGTGTTGCACGCGCTTCATAATAAGTAGCTAGTGAATCTCCCATGCCGGAAATTAAGAATCGAGCTGGTGCTTGAGCAATTACCGTAGTATCCATTAATACTACGCTAGGGCTTTGGATAAAATAAGCGTATTCATCAAAATGATGATCTTTCGTATATAATACTGCAGAGTGGCTAGTTGGGGCATCTGTAGCTGCAATCGTTGGGCAGACAATTAAATTATGACCATTAGCAACTGTTTTAGATGTATCGATTGCTTTTCCACCACCTAATCCAACAATGATATCTGTCCCTTTTTCTTTCGCTAATTTTTTAAGACGATTTACTTCTTCGCGTGTTGCTTCTCCACCAAAATCTGCAAGGTGTAAAGTTATGCCAAAATGTTCTGCTGTTTTATCCAATTTATCTTGAACTCGTTCAATATCGCCTGGATTTCCAATAACTAAAGCGGATTCACCAAAGGATTTAACATAAAAACCTAAATTTAATAACTCATTTTCTCCTTGGACATATTTTGTTGGACTAATAAAAGCTTTTCTCATTTCTATTCCTCCTCATATTTTTTAAATTGAAGTCACTCTTGAAGTAATGAATGACTTCTTTTTAAATCTAAACTAAGTTTAATAAGAAAGCGATATCATTTCAACAGACAAAAGATACTATTTGTCCGCTTTAATTATTTTGAAGTATGACTTATAGTAGAAAGAAATAGAATAGTTTAGTTAATAAATTGTCAAAGGGGTCTCAAGTATGAACTACCAAAATACAAAAAAATTATTTCTTGTACTTTCAAAAATCTAGCTAGCGAAAAAATAATTGACAAAATATCCATAATAGATATCATGGATCAGACTGATTACTGCCGCTAAACTATCTTGAAGAGAATAGAACGTAGTATAAAAAAATAGTTTCAAGCAAAAATGCTGGTTAGTTAATAGATGTTCGTAGTTTATATTTTCAACAAGTAGCTAACTTAAACTTGAAATTTGCGTAAATTAAAAAAGTGGAATGAATACATATATACGTACTTATTCCACCTTTTTTAATTTATTATTAGTTCTAGAATATTTATACAACATAAATTATCTACAAATTATTATTCTGCTTCTTCTTTAATTTTTTTTATTACTTCCATAAATATAACACCGATAGCAACAGCTCCAGCATCTGGAAAATTAAGACTTCGCTCCCCAAGATATGAAGCCCTTCCCTTAGAAGCTATCATTTCTCTTGTTTTTTCAGCTCCACATACAGCTTTACACGCACTTTTATTAGCAGCTATCATAAAAGTATCATCTTCTTCAACACTTATTTTAAAAGATTCAGCTGCTGGAATTAGTGCATCAAGTAATGTCTTATCTCCAATTTTAGCTCCTCCACGTTTCTGTATTCCATCTACAGAAGATTGGAAAAGATCAGAAACCTCTTTTAAATTTAATTCTGTTTTACCCTTTGAATATTTTGCTGCACTTCTAAAAGCTGAACCCCATATAGGGCCTGAGGCACCTCCACAGTACTCGGTGATAATCATTCCGCATGCTTTAAGAAATGCTCCAATATCTTCCTTAGGAAGTTCCTCCCACTCATTTTTTAACTCTCTAAATCCCTTAGCAATAGACATTCCAAAATCACCATCTCCTGCAGCTGAATCCAATTCACAGAAATAGACCTCATTTTCAATGATTACATCACACATATGTCCTACAATTTGTACAACGTTTGATACTTCCAATTTTTCCACTATAGCTTCCTCCCAGGTAGTTGAACTATTTTTATTCAACAAATACTCATATCTTAAATGCTGGAGTATCTGATGGATAATCTAGCATTTCTTTGAGCTCTTTATCTAATTTCATAAGAGATATTGAAGCGCCACTCATATCAATGGCTGTCATATAATTACCAACAAAAGTTTTGTAAATCTTTATATTTTTATTCTCCAAAATCTTACTAACTGAATTATTTAAAAGATACAATTCCTGTAAGGGGGTCGATCCAAAACCATTTACAAGCAACGCTACATCATCCCCAGTTTCATATGGTAAATCAGCAATAATTCGTTCAAGCATTTTTTCCGAAAGCTCATCTGCAGATAGTATTTTTTCACGTGCTATACCAGGTTCTCCATGAATTCCTACACCAAATTCCATTTCATCATCACCAATGGTAAATGTTGGTGTTCCCTTTGCTGGTACAGTGCATGAAGTAAAAGCAAATCCTATGGATCTTACGTTTTCTATTGCTTTCTCAGCTGAATTTTTAACTTCTAAAAGGTTAAGACCTTTTGCGGCTGCAGCTCCTGCAATTTTATGAACAAGTACTGTTCCCGCAACACCTCTTCTTCCAATGGTGTAAAGACTATCTTTAACTGCTACATCATCATTCACATAAACTTTCTCAACCATTATACCGTCATCTTCAGCCATTTCTGCAGCTCCATCAAAGTTCATACAGTCTCCTGAGTAATTCTTTATAATTAATAACGTTCCTTTATCTGACTCAGTTTTTGTAATCGCATTATAAATCTGTATTGTTGACGGGGAGGCAAATACATCTCCACAAACAGCTGCATCTAACATCCCTTTACCTACAAAGCCACCATGAGCTGGTTCATGGCCACTACCACCACCACTAATCAAAGTTACCTTATTAGTATTTAACTTTTTTCTTGTTATAATTTTATATTTTTTATTAAAACTTAATTGTTCTGGGTGAGCCTTAACCATACCTTCACACATCTCTATTACAATATCTTCAACTTTATTAACAATTTTTTTCATTTTTTTCCTCTTTTCTTTTCAATTATTATCACTTATCTTTTTTATGAAACGATTATTAAAGGTTCCAAGTAAATTAAAAAGAAGACATAGATAGATTCTTCAGGGATACAAGCCTTTTGTGCCACTTTAACAATTTCTTCATAGCTTACTTCTTCTACATCTAAGTCTTCTAAAAAAACAGGCAAACCAACCGATAAACTGAAATCTAATAACTCTTCCACTTCTTTTGTTGGTTCATCTTCAAGAATACGTTGAACAAAAGTTGTAAAGGCCACTTGTTCACCATGTGGAAATAATTATGAGGACCATTTAGAACCGTTAACCATTATAAATAGCATGAGCTGCAGCAAGTCCCCCTAATTCGAAACCTAAACCGACGATGACGTCTGCTCCTTTTTCTTTTGCTAGCTTTTTAAGGCGGTCGGCTTCTTCTCGTGTTGCTTCCTTACCAAAGTCAGCTAAGTGTTATATGACTACAAAATGTTTAGAAGTTTGATCCAACTTATCTTGAAAACGATTGATATCATAAGGATTCCCAATAACTAATACTGACTCACTTAAAGATTTAATGTAGAACCCTAAATTTAACAACTCATTTTCACCTTGGACATATTTTGATGGACTAATAAATGGTTTTCTCCATTCTATTCCCCCTATTTTTGAAATAAAACGTCTTTAAAAATTAATTGCTAAAATATTCACCAAATAATTAAAGCGCTTTATTT
>NZ_FOSJ01000079.1 GCF_900114235.1 Marinilactibacillus piezotolerans
TAAAAAAACAGGCAAACCAACCGATAAACTGAAATCTAATAACTCTTCCACTTCTTTTGTTGGTTCATCTTCAAGAATACGTTGAACAAAAGTTGTAAAGGCCACTTGTTCACCATGTGGAAATAATTATGAGGACCATTTAGAACCGTTAACCATTATAAATAGCATGAGCTGCAGCAAGTCCCCCTAATTCGAAACCTAAACCGACGATGACGTCTGCTCCTTTTTCTTTTGCTAGCTTTTTAAGGCGGTCGGCTTCTTCTCGTGTTGCTTCCTTACCAAAGTCAGCTAAGTGTTATATGACTACAAAATGTTTAGAAGTTTGATCCAACTTATCTTGAAAACGATTGATATCATAAGGATTCCCAATAACTAATACTGACTCACTTAAAGATTTAATGTAGAACCCTAAATTTAACAACTCATTTTCACCTTGGACATATTTTGATGGACTAATAAATGGTTTTCTCCATTCTATTCCCCCTATTTTTGAAATAAAACGTCTTTAAAAATTAATTGCTAAAATATTCACCAAATAATTAAAGCGCTTTATTTTTTTATAAAATCAGTTTATTAAGTAAACGTTATCAACTAAACAGACAAAAGAAAGACTTTATCGCTTCAATTATTTTTAGTATGATGTATAATCAACTGTAAGAGAATATTAAAGCTAATCTGTTGTCAAAGGAGTTAAGAAATATGACCCAAAATAACACAACTAAGGAAATCATTTCTTATTCTTTCAAAAAACTAACTTGCGAAAAGGCTATCGACAAGATATCGATAACGAATATAATGGTTCAAACCGAGTACCGTCGCCAAACTTTTTATGACCATTTTGATGACAAGTATGATTTAATTACTTGGATTTTCTCCTATGAGGTTTCTGGATCAATTAATTTGATTTCTATTTGGGAAAACCGAGAGGATATATTATTCTATTTATTAACGTATCTTGAAGAAAATAAAGTCTACTATAAGCGAATTTTTTCTAATACACAGTTAGATTCTTTTAAAGATTATTTTATTTATTACATAAAAAAAGAAGTCCAAACAATTATGAAAGACTATTATAAAAACCATGTTCATTCAGTCTATAATCAAAATTCTATGGAGATAACTACTGAATTTTATACGTATGGTTTGTCTGAGATGCTCTACCGTTGGGTGCTTAAGGACTGTGTTCCTCAAAGTAATCACTTTCATGAATTACTTATTAAAACAATTCATAATAAGTTTTAATTTAAAAAAAGGTTAGATTTAAGACGATTTTTCTATGTAATATACTTAAGGAGATGGTTGCTGATGGCAGAATATATTTTATCTATCGACCAAGGAACAACGACAACGCGTGCTATTATCATTGATCGTCAAGGAAATTACATTAATACCGCATCTCAAAAGTTTGAGCAACATATACCAAAGGCTGGCTGGGTAGAACAAGACCCACTTGTCATTTGGCAATCTGTTTGTAAGGTTATCGATAATGTTATGGAACATTCAGGAGTATCCTTTAGTCAGATTAAAGGAATTGGGATAACCAACCAACGTGAAACAACTATTGTATGGGACCGTAAAACGGGTCACCCCATACACAATGCCGTTGTTTGGAGTTCTAATCAGTCATTAGCAATTGTGAATCAACTAAAAGAAGAAAAAATTGAAGAATACATCCACGAGAAAACAGGATTGGTTCTAAGCCCTTATTTTTCTGCTAGTAAAATAAGGTGGATTCTTGATCATCATCCTGGCTCACAAAAACGAGCAGAAAATGGAGAGTTAGCTTTCGGTACAGTTGATAGTTGGATTATTTGGAATCTAACGAATAGTAAAATTCATTCAACTGATCATACAAATGCTTCTAGAACGATGCTCTTCAACATCCATACTTTAGAATGGGACGAATATTTACTAAATCTGTTTCATATTCCTAAAAGTATGTTGCCAAAGGTTTATCCTAGTTCTCATGTATATGGCCTAACGGATATAGATTTATTTAGCGAAGTAAATATCCCTATTTCTGGCGTGGCTGGGAATCAACAGGCTGCTTTATTTGGCCAGTTAGCCTTTCAACCAGGCCAAGTAAAAAGTACCTATGGGCAAGGAACTTTTATTGTTATGAATACAGGTTTCGAACCAAAATTATCCAAACACAGATTACTTACGACAATCGGTTATTCTATTGGTTCGAAGGTAACTTACGCTCTTGAGGGTTCAGCACTTATTTCAGGTAGTGCAATAGAATGGTTAAAAGATGGATTAAATTTATTCGATTCGATGGATGATTCAGAATTATTGGCGCTTGAAGCGGAGATTAATTCCAGCGTTTATGTACTCCCGACCTTTCGAGGTATTGGCGCACCTTATTGGGATTCATCAGCACGTGGAGCTGTCCTAGGGATCGATGAATCCACCAGCCGCCGAGAATTAGTCCGTGCTACTCTAGAATCACTCGCCTATCAAGTTAGTGACATTATTGAATTAATGGAACTAGATACTGATATTCTAGTTGATATTCTTCACGTTGATGGAGGAGCTGCACAAAATAACTTATTGATTCAATTTCAAGCAGATATCCTAGGAAAAACTGTTAGACGAATTGAACGTTTAGAAACAACAAGTTTGGGTGCTGCCTATCTGGCTGGATTAGCGGTTGATTATTGGCGAGACCAAAATGAATTAACTGCCTTAGTATCTGAAAAAGAACAATTTGAACCACATATGACTGATAAAGAACGACAAGAAAGATTACATGGTTGGCATAGCGCTGTAAAAGCTATTCTTTATTACGCTAAATTACTACATGGGCAAGTTTAATAAAATACAAGGTCTTTATTTTGTTAAGCAGCTACCTTATTCTAAAGTTCTGTATTTGAGATTATTTAACTAAGATAGTTTTTTTCTTATAAAACAATAAGTACGCTACGTGTATAAATTCACTTTATGAAAAACGTAGTATAATAGTTATTGAAGATAACGAAAATTCGTCTTCTTAACGGCGTTTTTCCGAACCCGTTCATAAAACTGAATGATTTCATCTCTTAAGAAAAACCAACTATACCTTTGAGTATGTAAATAAACTTATACTTTTATGCAGATTAAATCTGTTATCTTCTACGCTTTTATTATATAATGAGTGTGGAATAGTTATGTTCAAGCTGATTCATCAACGAAACTAATATTTCGTTTTTTCTTCTTTTAGGTAAAGCTAAAGCTTTTTGATAAGATTCTGCAATTAAATCTAAGTCTGCCTGAGCCATTTTTATCCCTATTTTCTTATAAATTATTATTTATCCTGGATTATTCATACTTTTTATGAAATGTATTGAGAACAGTTACATGCCGACCTTAAGCACGATTTTGATTTTTCACCATAGGTGAAAAATCGGAATGCTTGTAAGTTTCGGTACTACAACATTTTTAAGTACTAAGGATAGATTATATGAATAATCCAGGTTTATTGTATTATTTATATAAAAAAATCACTAGTGTTGTAACGTGTATTTTCTCTTATAGCATGTCAAAGTACTTTTACTAATATCAGTCATTTTCTCTACTTCTGTATAAGAATTTTCTCCAAGTAGCTGCATTGCAAAGCTAACTGTTGTTTCGAATATTTTTTTGGTCTCTCTTCCTTAAATTAGGCTCTTCGTCAAATGGTGTGGATGAGCTAAATTTAGTTAAAATAAAATGGTTCTACGTCAAACAACGTTGGTAGAGAATAAAGTCAAACAGTAATAAATTTTGGTTCTATAATAAATGACGTTGGTAATTTCTCACCAACGTCATTTATTATAGAACCATTATCTAAAAAAAGGGGTAAATAAGTTATTAAAACTTTACTTTTTCTTGGTCTTTTACTGGAATCGAGGTACTACTCCTTAAAACGCAACAAGTTTTAAATTACGTTGCGTTATTTTGCTTTAAATTAAGTATACAAAGAAAACCTTAAATGTAAAAGGTTTTGGACGCAACAATATTATAGATTGTTGCGTTTTTTGCATTTCTCTCGTAAATTATTAAAACGGTAAAAAAAGTAACAGTAAGAAAAAAATTTACAAATATAAATTCTTTTCTCTTGCCTTAAAGTGAACTTCATAGTTTATGATAGAGTTAAAGATGAATGGAGGAATAGACTTGAAGAAAACAGTTTATCTAGTAAGACATGGACAAACTTTTTTTAACAAAATGAAAAAGATACAAGGATGGTCTGATTCACCACTTACTGAAATTGGAATAAAACAAGCCGAAATTGCAAAAGACTATTTTTCAACCAATCAGATTACATTCGATTCCGCTTATTCTTCTACGTCGGAAAGAGCTTGTGATACATTAGAAATCTTAACAGATCAACCTTACAAAAGAGTTAAAGGACTAAAAGAGTGGAATTTTGGGATATTAGAAGCAGAACATGAGTATTTAAATCCTCCGTTACCTTACGGTGATTTTTTTGTACCTTATGGTGGGGAAGGAGAAGAAGCTTTTAAAAAAAGAATAGCTGATACGCTTATGGATCTTGTGCAAAAAGATATAGGAAAAAATATATTGGCCGTATCACATGGAGCTTCTTGTAGACAGTTTATGAGACATTGGGCGCACGAAAGCAGCGTTGATCAGGAAGCGCCACTTGCCAATTGCTGTATTTTAATATTTGAATTCGAAAATGATATTTTTAGATTAAAAAAGATTGTAAATCATGATTATACTGATCTAGGTCTATAAGTTAACGGTAGTAATAAAAATAAAATTTAAGTAGAGTAGGTGGGAAATTTGAAGTCTATTAAAGAAGTGGCAGACATGTTTGGAATCACAACAGATACAATACGCTACTACGAACAGGTAGGCGTTATACCAACAATAACCAGAGGAGAAAATGGCTATCGGCAATTCACCACCCAAGATATAAATTGGGTGTTCTTGGCAAAAAGTTTACGTAGTGCTGGGGTGTCCATTGAATCTCTTATACAATTTACGTTGCTTTCTCAAGTAGAAGGAGACGAAAGGTTAGCTCAAAAAGATATATTAAAAGAACAATTAGTTGAAGTAGATTCAAAACTAGAAGAAATGATGAGCGTTCGTAACCTACTTCAATATAAGATCGATACGTATGACGAACATATAGCACGTATAAATGAAGAGTTTAAAAGTAACGAAAGAGTAGAAGAGTTATGGAATCAATCTTTTCGGGTAAAAAACTAATAAACGACTATATAACGTATATAACGAAAAATCGCTTTACCTTTGAAAAGCTATAAGAGGAGATCTGATCGATGAACAACGTTATGGAAATATCTGAAAAAATTTGGAAAAGCTTAAAAGAAATTGATTCGGATACTTTAATGGATTTGGTGCACTCCAATGCGGTTTTTGTGCACATGGGCGTTACTTTATCAAGAGATGAAGAGATCAACATTATAAAATCTAGGGAAATCATTTACAAACATGTAGCATTTGAAGAAAAAACGATTCACGAATTTGATACGACAGTTATTTTGTTAAATAAAGTAAAATTAACAGCTATTGTAAGTGGAAATGAAGTGATCAATCCCTTTGTAGTAACAGAAATCTATACGAAGATAAATGAAGAATTGAAACTTGCTTCTTTTTCTTATACCAGAATCAACTATTAGTAGATCAGCTATATCAAAAAGAAAAAAACAGGTTAAAAGAGTTGCTTTGAAGTTAACTCTAAGGTGTATAGTGAAAATGTAGTCAAAAATAACTAATTTAAATGGAGGAATTTTATATGAAAACTGTAAAACTAGCCAATGGTGTAGAAGTACCGATTTTAGGATTTGGGACGTTTCAAATCACAGATCCACAAGAAGCTGAGAAAGCCGTAAAAGACGCGATCAAAGCAGGTTATCGTCATATTGATACTGCACAAAGCTATATGAATGAAGAAGCCGTTGGTAAAGGAATCGCTCATTCGGACGTGCCTCGTGAAGAGCTTTTTGTAACGACAAAAGTATGGGTAGATAACGTTAACTATGATGGGGTTGGTATGTCAACACTTTTTTGAACAAAAATTATAAGGTGTAAAAGATGTTTGAGTTTACTTCAACCTCTTTAACTGAATGTAAGGCTAGTTTTGACCGGCTGATGGACAACGGACTTGCAGACTTTAATTTCAACCTGTTCCTGTTCCCAACTTTTTCGATAATCGATAGGAGATTCATAGTTTAATGATCCATGTGGGCGAAAATGATTCCACCAATAGACGTAGTCCATAAGTTGAACTTGCAGTTCATAGAGTGTATGGAATGTGTTGTCATAGACAAATTCAAACTTAAATGATTTATACGTGGACTCCGCTACGGCATTGTCGTAAGGATTCCCTTTTCTACTTAA
>NZ_FOSJ01000080.1 GCF_900114235.1 Marinilactibacillus piezotolerans
AGTAAATCGTCTATTCACATGTTAAAATAGAGACATATGAGAGTATAAAAAATTAACTGATTGGTCTTGACCTTATACCTAGGTACAGGGTGTATAAATGAAGAAGAGGGTGAGAGAGTGAATGGCTAAAAAATAAGCGAGATTGCCGAAAAGTCTCA
The DNA here is from genome assembly GCF_900114235.1 of Marinilactibacillus piezotolerans. Lineage (GTDB taxonomy): Bacteria > Bacillota > Bacilli > Lactobacillales > Carnobacteriaceae_A > Marinilactibacillus > Marinilactibacillus piezotolerans. Next base: position 159 of record NZ_FOSJ01000080.1, read on the forward strand.
TGTCAATATTGAAACAGTGCGGTATTATGAAAAACGTCAGCTTATTCCTGAGCCTCCAAGAACCGAGGCGGGTTACCGAGTTTTTTCTTTGGAAGATGTAGATCGCATCAAATTTATTAAACGCTCACAAGAGCTTGGTTTTACGCTCAATGAAATAAAGAAACTCATTTCTATCACGGACAATGAAACTCAATTTGATTCTGAAGAAGTCTTTCAGTTTGCTACCCAAAAAATTAATGAGATTGAAGCACAGATAAAAGACTTAGAAAAAATAAAAGTAGTTTTACAAGATTTATCCGCTCAATGCGCTGGAACAGGTAGTTCTCAATGTGGGTGTCCAATCATTAAGAGTTTAACAGGAGGAGATAATAATGGCTAAAAGAATAGTCGAAGTTTTCACTGCAGGTTGCTATCTATGTAACAATGCGGTTCAACAAGTAAAAGAGCAAGCATGCCAGAATTGTGAAGTCGTAGTATATGATTTGAACAAAAAGTGTGAAACAAAAGAATGCGAAACGAAAGCAAAGGAATACGGAATAGAAACTATTCCAGCAGTTGCAGTGAACGGCCAGTTGGCCAACTGTTGTAGCAACAGAGGGATTGACTTCGAGGTTTTGAAGAACGCAGGACTAGGAAAATAGATATTCTATATGACTGAATGATCTTTACTGCATGGAATTCCACCCCATTTGGGGAGCAAATTATAACAATGGTATCTCGTTCGCAGCTGGTATGATGGCGGATAGTAAAATTAAAAGCAAGGTTGAGCGAATTCGCTCAACCTTGCTTTTAATTTTAAAAATAGAGAATCAATTATTTTGGTTAGGAATTAATTCAAAGATAACCCTTTTAGGCTCCTATCCAAGCGCAACATCCAGCAACATCATAACAGTGAAGCCAACCATTAACCATATGGCGGCTAAGTCCTTGTTTCCATTCTCACGGGAACCTGGTATAACTTCTTCTACAGTTACAAAAATCATCGCACCGGCAGCAAATGCCAAAGCATACGGCAATAAAGGTTCAATTATTGAAACAAGCCACAAACCTACCAGACCCGAAATTGGTTCAACCAACCCTGACAGTTGGCCGTACCAAAATGCTTTTCCACGCGACATTCCTTCCCGCCTAAGCGGCATTGATACCGATGTTCCTTCCGGGAAGTTTTGTAAGCCCATCCCTATCGCCAAGGTTACAGCGCCGACTAATTGGGATAGGCTTCCCGTTTGAGCGTACGACCCAAACGCAACGCCTACAGCGAAACCTTCCGGAATGTTGTGCAGTGTAATTGCCAAAACCAACAATGTGCTACGTCGGAAATGGTCCGGATTAATCCCTTCTGCGCCTCTTTTTCCGGTTAAGGATCCCGTTTGGTCTTCCTCAGGGTGCAAATGAGGCAACACTTTGTCGACACTCCAAAGGAAAATGCCTCCCAGCATAAATCCAACAACGGCTGGGAGCCAATCTGGAACCGGTCCGTCTTCCGCCATTTCAATCGCCGGGGATAACAGGGACCAAAAACTGGCCGCAATCATAACACCACCTGCAAATGCAAGCATGGCGTCCATCACTTTTAGGTTAACCCGTTTGGCAGTGAATACTAATGCCGCCCCTAATGCCGTCATTCCCCAGGTGAACAACGTAGCCAGTAATGTCTGGATTGTCGGCGTTTGTTGGACGAACCATTCCCACACCACGATTCCCTTCTTTCTGTCTGTTTTCTTATCTACAGTTTGCAATATGACCTGCCGATTCCTTTTTCACAATGAAGAATTTGAGAGACATTCTTTAAGGGTGTAATCGGTAACAACCTCTTTTTGGCAACGGGGGCAATCGCGAGACTTAAATCATCAGCGTCAGATTGATTATACCCCTTTGAAAGGGATGGGTCGTAAAATCTTAAAAATAACCGCCTATCCCCTTTCCGTTTAATCCGTTTTCTCCAGCATTTAAAGACATCTACTAAAAAGATTGTTAGTAAGGTTTATTAGCAGAGTACATATGAACAGTCCCCACTATTGTATTAAACTGATTTGTTTCATGGATATCTTCAAAACCCTCTTCTCGAAGCGCTTCCAAAAGAATGCCCGTGACATGATTCCTTGTCGTTTCAAATCCATCCAACACTTGGACAGGATAGAAGGCCAATCGCATCCAGAAACTTTGGGGCTTATCGAAGTCAAGGATATGCAAGCTTCCGCCTGGCGCCAACACCCGAAAGGCTTCTTGCAGCGTTTTATGTTTCATTTCCAACGTTAAGTGGTGAAAGAGTAGACTGGAAAAAACATGGTCGAATACAGCAGCATCGAAAGGCAAGTGGGAGGACAGTCCCTGATGGAAAGAGATATCTATATTACTATTCTGTGCCTTTTTTTGAGCCAATTTCAATACTTCAGGATCTGCATCCAACCCCATAACGGTTGCTCTCGGTTGTGTGTCTTTCAGCATCAAAGCCAGTGTCCCGGTTCCACAGCCTACATCTAAAACCCGTTGCTCAGGAAGGAGCTCTGCTTGCGCGATAAAACGGTTCTTGAATGTCTCTTCCTGCGCCCATTTCATGAGCGGATCATAGAGGACAGTTAGACAGCGGAAGCGAAGTGCAGGGACCAACTTACTGGATTTTCGAGTCAATCTCTTCTTCCTCTCTAACTTTTAAATGCTTATCCATATATATATAAATTTTATGGGGTTGTCAAGAAGCTGAACTTCTTTTACTACGGTGGCTATACGCCTGTCTGTTCCCTTGCTGACAGACTAACTTGCTCCTTGTAGGGAGAGTAGACCAACTCCGATCGTTTCGGAGGTGCTTTGGCTTTGAAAATAAGCGGCATACCCTGAAGACTCACTCTCCCCTCCTCAACAAATATATCCTCGTTGTTGAGGAGATTCCTGTACGTTCCATCTGGAATATCCACTAACATACTGACTTCAGCACCTCGTAAGCAAAAAATGCCAACCCATCTGTCTTCTCCCTTCTGGTAATATCCGTATAAACTAGCACAATCTTTGTCACCCGTTAAATGATAATGTTCTGAAGAAAATGTAGGCTCTACTTTTAACTGTTCAAGTTTTTTGAACAACCAAGTTAAATCAATTCCCTCTTTTTTCTCCCATACTAAAGGGTCTTTGTTAAAAAGGCTTGTCGTATGGAGAATACCTTTTTCTTGTCCTGCTTGTATGAGTGTCATTCCCTTTTCGAAATAGAGGAATGCTGTCCAATTTAATAATGCTCTTTCACTCTTCACCAGTGTTTGGACTCGCTTTTGATCATGGTTTTCTAAAAAACGAAGCTTTATATAATTTTCTGGATACTGGACCTCTTGTCGCTGCTTAATCATTAGGAAAGACTCAAAAGAGACAATTCCGTTTAGATAGCCTTCCATCAAAGAACGGCTATCATAATCATAGGTGGCATCAAAAGCAGCATAGACTTCACTATCAGAAGCAGCATAAAAACCTTCATCCCGTAATTCAAAAATATAGTCAGGATACATGGTTTCTGCAACCCAAATACATGTTGGATTAACTTCTTCGACCTCTTTACGGGCCAATAACCAAAAATCGATTGGAATCATGCTAGCACAGTCACAACGAAATCCATCCACTATAGTTGCCCAATATTTGAGAGTTTCAATCTGATAATTCCATAAATGAACATTATTGTAGTCCAAATCTATGACATCTGTCCATTCTACAAATCGGTGGCTAGGACTTCCAGTCCTGTCTTGATAAAACCATTCCGGATGTTCTTTGGCCAATAAGGAATCAGGAGAGGTGTGATTATAGACCACATCCATTATAATTCCCATACCTCGTTTATGAATTTCTTCAACCAAGTGTCGAAAATCTTCTTCGGTCCCCAAAGTGGGGTCAATGAATCGGTAATCTTTAATGGCATATGGGCTGCCCAGGTTGCCTTTCCGGTTTACTTCCCCAATAGGATGGATGGGCAGTAACCAAACATAATCAGTTCCCAACTCTTGAATACGATCCAAGTCATCCTCAATCGCCCTCAATGTTCCCTCCTTAGTATGGTTACGAACAAAAACACTATATAATACCTTATTACGTAAATGGATATCTGTATCTCTGGCCATTTTCTCTCCACCTTCTCTTATGCTAATTACCCGCTAATCTCCCTTTTATACTCCATCGATCTATACTGCCAAGATAACGCATCATTGTGTAGAGAGTATGGAGAAAGCAAAAAAATTATCCTAGTATTTGAAGCGTTCAATTCGTATATCTGAGGAGGTCGGCCTTCTGTTTATTTTAAAAATAAGGCTCCTCTCCTTATCCATAAAACCTACACAATTAAATGGTAAGCTATATCAGATAATAAAAACAAGGAGGAAGCACTATGAAAAAGCGGGTTATATCTATTTTTTTGGTAATTTTCTTACTCTTACTTGCCGTTGTATCTTTCCTCTTATTCCAACAAATGTCCATGCTGTCAACAAATACTCTTTCTAACCAAGAAAATGGAACTCCTCAGATGGGAATGACTAACAACATGGGTATGGATGGAGAAGTGACTACCGAGTTGGGTCCTTCTAACCAAGAGTCTAAGGAACTAGTGTTGCCTCCTGTCCTAGAAGGCACCCCTTCTTCAGATGGTGGCATCTCCTATACAATTACTGCTCAAGAAGGCAACACCCAACTGAAAGAAGGCAATCCAACCCAAACATACGGCTACAACGACTCTTTCCTTGGTCCAGTCATTCGTATACGCAAAGATCAAAGAGTGACTATCAGAACGGAAAACAAGTTGAATACTGCTACTTCTTTCCATTGGCATGGGTTGAAAGTTCCTTCCAATGTAGATGGAGGTCCGCATACTCCTATTGAATCTGGCAAGACTGCCGAATTAGAATTTACAGTAAAGCAAGAAGCAGCTACTTTGTGGTTCCACCCCCATCCTACAGGGAATGCCGGTCAGCAAGTTTATCAGGGACTGGCAGGTCTTATCTATATCGAAGACGAGAATTACGATAATTTAGCTATCCCTAAGGAATACGGAATCAATGATTTTCCACTTATTGTCCAAGATCGTATCTTCGAGACGGATAACCAGTTCAACTATTCCACAGCTTATAGCCCTGACGGAACATTTGGGGATACACTGGTCGTGAATGGCACCCTTAACCCTTATATAGACGTTAAGAATGAGAAAGTTCGGCTGCGACTCCTCAATGGCTCCAATGCCCGTAACTACCAATTTCGTTTATCGAACGGCAACTCCTTCTATCAGATTACTTCGGATGGCGGATTTCTGAATGAACCTATTCCGATGGAAAGTTTGCAGCTTGTTCCAGGGGAACGTGCTGAAATTATTGTCGATCTCAGCAGCTACTCTATTGGAGAGAGTATACAGCTAATGGAAGAAACTGTTTCCGTCCTGACTCTTAATGTGACCGAGGAAACAACAGAAGATATTCCTCCTTTGCCAAATACTTTGAATAGCATCTCTAGCGGAGAAGAGAAAGAAACACCAGATAAAGAGATCACATTCAGTGGTATGGGGAACATGGTGGCGATTGACGGTAAACAGTTTGATATGGACCGAATGGATTTGCGAGCAAAGGTCGGAACAAAAGAGGTTTGGAAAATTGACAATGCTCCCGACATGATGGGAGGCATGATTCATCCCTTCCATCTTCATGGTGTCCAGTTCAAAGTGCTAAACAGGAACGGAGAAACGCCTCCTGAAAATGAAAAAGGCTGGAAAGACACCATTGCTCTTTATCCTGAAGAGAGCGTTGAGATCGAAGTTGAATTTCCAGAAAAGGGAATATTCATGTACCACTGTCATATCTTGGAGCACGAAGACAATGGAATGATGGGACAAGTTTTGGTAGAATAAGATTTAGAGTGCACAGGTAACTCCCAATAATCTATGAAAAATTATGTTTCCCAAATTTCTCGTTGCTCGTATGATGATTTCTGTCGATGAAGGTAATATAATCCAAT
>NZ_FOSJ01000081.1 GCF_900114235.1 Marinilactibacillus piezotolerans
TGGTCTTGTTCAATCAAATTATTCAGGTATTTAATGGTACGATGTTCTGTCCCTTGATAAAAGCCGTATTCTTTTAGTTTCTTAAAGGCACTTGTAATAGAGGGGGCTTTATCTGTGACTACAACCTTCGGTTCATCAAACTGCTTCACTAACCGCTTAAGAAAAGCATAGGCTGCTTGTGTGTCCCGTTTTTTACGTAACCAAATATCCAAGGTTAAACCATCTGCATCGATGGCTCGATACAAATAATGCCATTTTCCTTTAATTTTGATGTACGTTTCATCCATTTTCCATGAATAAAAGGATTTTTTATTTTTCTTTTTCCAAATTTGATAGATGTGAATTTCAATTAAAATAAGCCGAATCTCTCGATTCGACTTATTCCTTTTATATTCTTATTGAATAGTAATTGTTGTACCCGCTTCGACTTGAGGAAGTTCTTTTTCTTCCAAGTTTAATGTTCCTGGTAATTCAGGTTCTGTTGCCCCATTGAATTTTAGTGCAATGTGACCTAAATTGCTTAAGTTTTTATTCACTACATCTCCGACAGCAGTAATCTTGTAAGATTCGCTACCAATGGTTAGTGTCATACCTTCTTCAATCGTACCTTCTACTGGGTTTACGTTGATGATGTATGCGTAGTTTGCTAAATCTTCAGGCACTTCTTCTCCAAATAAGATCATCATGCCCTCTGCTTGAAACATTTCTGCTTCTGCACCCATGTCAACAATTTGCGTTTCATATAAACTCATGTAAACATCTCCTTAAAAATTCTTAACGTACTAACTTCTTACTTCTTAGCTGTATAATCCGAAACTTGCTAACCATGCAACAATAACTCGTGGTACACCGTTTAAGAAACGTGAGTAAAGAACTGCAGGAACTCCAACTTCAACCGTTTCAGCATCTGCTTCACTTAATCCTAACGCAACAGGAATAAAGTCTGCTCCGTTTTGCGTGTTGATGGCGAATAATGCTGGCAGTGCGAATTGTGGTGGGATATTTCCGTTACCAATTTCAACACCGATTAACGTACCAACGATTTGACTAATAACTGCTCCAGGTCCTAAAAGTGGAGATAGGAACGGTAGTGAACAGATAAATCCAATAATAATTAGTCCGATAATGTTTCCTGCTAATGGTGCTAATAAGTTTGCAATCCAAGCACCAATACCTGAACCTTGAATTAAACCAATTAATAAAGCAACGAATGCCATAAATGGAATAACGGTATGCAAGACAGTTTGAAAAGCGTCTTTAGCCGCTTGGTTAAAGGTAGAAACGACTTTACCCGCACCCATACCAATTCGTGTAATTAGGCCTGCTTGCCCAGATTCTGCTCTTTGGTCTGTGATTTTTTTGTTTGGATCATAAGATTGTTTTGTATTTTCTTCTGCTTGCATTTTTGAACTAACGGCTTCTTCTGATGCTTCTGATGCATCCGCTAATTCAATTTGGTTTAACCCAACGTTGGATACATAAATATCTTCTGTAATGTATTGAGCTAAAGGACCACTTTTACCAGTAGGGATAATGTTGATTGTTGGGATCCCTTTTTTCGGGTAAATTCCACTACGTAACGTTCCCCCACAGTCAATGATGGCTGCGGCAATTTCATCATCTGGAATTGACGTTTTGAATCCGTTCACTGGTTCCATACCTGTTAATTCTGCAATTTTATCAACGATCGCTGGTTTTGCTCCTCCACCGACAACGTAAATAAACTTATTTTTTTTTTCGGTTGGTGTAATGACTAAAGGTCCACCAAAACCTCCACTACCTTTTTTAACTTTAATACTGTTGTAATTTGACATTCTGATTTTCCTCCTTAGTTTGCTTCTGCTTCTGCAACTGATTCAAATTCTTTGCTTAAAGTAACCCCTTGTTGTTTAGAGATACGTTCGGTAAAGAAGTCGGTCGTCCATCCACCAACAAAGTTCATCACTAAACCAACAAGTAAGTAACGAATCGCTAACTCAGTAATGTTTAAACCTAATGCTTGAACCCCTTGAGCAATTCCTAACCAAACGAATAACTCACCTGGGTTAATGTGTGGGAAAATTCCGTTACTTGTGTGGTTGAACTGCATAATCGATGCTGCCCAGCCTGGCTTGTAAAACTCTGGCAAGAAACGTCCCATAGTGATTGACATTGGGTTTCCTAACATAAACGTTGAAACAAAAGGTAAAATCATATATCTAGACACAGGGTTTTTAGCAGATAGACGAGCTAAAGTCGTTACACGTTCTTCTCCTAAAATATTAACTAATGCGTTCATTGCTGTCATAAGGATTAACACTAAAGGTACAATTGAACCCATCCAATCGATGAATACATTAGCCCCTTCTTGGAATAGCCCCATGAAGCCTTCAGCTAAATTGATAATAAAATCCATTTTTATACACTTCCTCTTATCTTATTCTTTAACATACTTCCATAAACATTAATGGTTGTTCCTAATTGTCCAAGCGGCGTTTGCGCAGGTTCTTCGACATAATCGCCCACAGACACTTTCAGATAAATTTCTCTTGCATTTTCCATGGCTTCTTGCGTCAATTTATTTTCTTTGCGCACAAGAGGATGGTAACTATCTATAAAGTGAAGATCTTGATGAATGTATTGTTCTAAGCGACGAAACTTCGATAATACGGTCACACCTTGCATGAGACGCGCATCCAAAATTTTTCCGTCGTCTTCTATAGCGAACATCACTATAGTACCTGCTTTGATTTTTCCAGCTCTTCGACCAATGGCTACTTTTCCTTGTTCTCGTAATTCTCGGTAAATTTTGTTAAAGTGTTTAACTTGAAACAGTCCTAAAACCAGTTGGAATACATAAGCACCGATGGCAAAAAGGATAAACAATGTTAGAAAACTCATAGCGATAACCTCCTGTTCTTAATATACGCAATAAAGTCTGATTTACTACTAATTGAACTAATATCTTCTTTAAATTGCTGGTCTCTCGATAATCTAAAAATTAAATCGTACAAATCAATCAACTGTTGTTCATTGTCTGCGGTTAAGTTTTCAGGTACCGCCAATAACAACATAATATTGATGTCATTCTTTTCTATCATATATTCTTGATCAAAAATTCCAATATTCAATAAGATCCGGTCACTCCCTGGATTAACCTCATGCGGGAATGCCACACCATTGTCAAAAACGGTTAACTGTTTTTCTTCGCGATTCTTGACTCGCTGTTTAAACTCTTCGTTAATTAAATCTTCTTGTTCAAGCGGCTCCATTAAATAGGATAAATTTTCCATATAACTAGCGGTATGATCTAAAGTGTAAACATCATACAAAGTCGAGTGGATTAAATTTGGATTGGTGATAATGACTCTTTTAATTTCTTCACTCAACCATTGATCACTTAGGATATTTGAAATCCGAATCACTGGAACAGCTTCTGGCGGATTTTTAAAAGGAATTGACGTGAAAATTAGAAAGAACTCGGATAAATCAGCCTCTGCATAGTCATTTTCAGAAAAATACGTGAACTGAGTCCCTTGACCGACCACAGAATCAATTTGCCGTTGAATAATACCCGTTGTACCGATTCCTGCATCACTAATGATCGCCACATTTAAGCTCATTGAACTCGACAAACTTCTCAGCACCATTTCAAAATACAAGGTCAGATAGTCTACTTCAATCGAATCAATCTTCCGATTTATATCGCTTCCAATCGACTTAGCAGCCACCTTGGCCACCTCAAAAGAGAAAGGATACTTTTTCTCGACTTCGCCATAGAACATTTCTTTGGGAGACACATGGAAAATCGAGCGGTTGATTAAATGAAACAAGTGATTTGAAATCTTCGTATAGAGAAACTCGCGGTTCAACTCAATCACAAAAGATTCTTTGACGCTTTCAACCATATGGTCAAAAATATCAAATAGATATTTATATTGCTCCGTAAAGGACTTTTTATATTGACCTGAATTATTTAGGTTGAAAGGATAACTCACAAAGTCTTTTTCATATTGACTTAATGAAATCTTGAAATGGCTCTCAATAAAGTAGACGAGTTCTTCAAGCATTTGTGAATCAGCAGCCGCATTACTGTAAAAAGGAATCGGCTCTTCAAAGGTTTCATTCATTTGAATCGATGCCATTAAAGCATCTACTACTTTAATCACATGGTTAATCATTCGATTATTTTGATTGTAGTTGCTTAGAATTTGGTAAATTTCATTGATTGCTGCTTCTTCGATATACTCGAAATTGAAATAATCTTGCGCTAAATTGATATAAACCAAACGTTTGTCAAGAACACTTCCGACGAGCTTAATACCTCGGCCAGTGGCACTGGCGATTGACACATCATAGTCTTCCAGTAACTTTCTTGCGGCTTTTAAATCGTTGTTGATTGTATTTCGACTGACGGATAACTCTTCAGCAAAGTCCGTGATCACTCGATACTCATTGCTTGTATAAAGTTCTTTTAGAATATAAGCGACTCGTTTACTCGATGAATTGAAATCGCTTTCTTTTTTGAACGTCCCATACATAATGCGTTCGAGCTGTGTATGGTCTTGAATTTCAATCGAATACTTTTTGTTTCTTTCATGTATGCGTGCAATGCCTGTCAACTCATTGTTCAGCAAATCGATGTTGTTTTTAATCGTATACGGAGTCAATTGCAATCGATCTTCTAATTCTTTAGAAGATAACGTATCACGAGCTAAAAGTAATTCTAATATTTCATACCATCGATTAACAATTCCCACAGCGTATACACACCCTATCTATTATCCTCTAGTCTTCCCACCAGCTAAGTTTAATGTGACTCCAGTTGTGTAGCCTGAACGGTCAGACAACATGAAGCATACTGTATTTGCAACTTCACTCAATTTACCACTACGTCCTAATGGAATAGTGCTTGTGTTGCTGTACCCAGCTCTTAACTCTTCTACTGTTTTTCCACGTGTGTATGATAAAGCTTCTTCATACGCCAGTGTACGTAAACCAGTTTCTTCCATAATACCAGGAGCAATTCCAACTACTCGGACATTTGATTTTCCAAGTTCTTTTGCCCATGATCTTGTAAAGCTGTAAACTGCTGCTTTTGTTGCTGCGTAGGCACTTTGTCCTTCTGATCCTTCTAAACCAGACTCAGAACCCATGTTGATAATGACGCCTTCTTTTTTCTCTGTCAATACTCGACCAACTGCTTGAGAAACAAGGTAAAGACCTTTTTGGTTGATGGCAATCATCTTGTCAAAAATCGCATCGTTCAATTCATATTGACTGTGACTTTCTTTTGTATCAACAAGTAGTGCAGGAATATTAATCCCAGCATTATTGACTAAACCGTCAACGGTTCCAAAATGGTCAACAACTTCTTGCACACCATTTTCAACAGCTTCTCTAGAAGTGACGTCCACTTCTACATAGTGGTAGTTGTCATGTTCAACATCACTCGGTGAAATGTCAAAGTTTGCGACTTTCGCACCAACTTCTAAAAGTCCTTCAATAATACTGTAACCAATACCAGAAGATCCTCCGGTAACGATATACGTTCTTCCTTCAATACCTAACCATTTACTCATATTTACTCTCCTCCTTAAGTTCGAGTTAATCATACTTGTAATCGTTTAAGAAGTTAACCCAACATTTTTTTCTGCTTCAAAAAAATGGTTGGGCTAAGTATAAATAATGCATCGTTTTTTGATTTTTATTAGAATTTCTTATATCAAATTGAGTTTTTTCGGTTCTGTTGCAAAGTTTTAAATAAAGAATAAAATCCCTTACGGTATCTATGATTTAAGCTGGGATTCCCAATAATACCTTGATTTCAGTACAGACCGAAAACCCGAAGAGAGTGCCTTCTTTTCGGGTTTTCTTATATAATCCTCGAATGGCTTCCATGCCTTTAATCGTGGTAGAGGCAGTGCGTAAACTTCGATAGAATTTATTGCGTCTCTTTACTGGACGATGGTCTTGTTCAATCAAATTATTCAGGTATTTAATGGTACGATGTTCTGTCCCTTGATAAAAGCCGTATTCTTTTAGTTTCTTAAAGGCACTTGTAATAGAGGGGGCTTTATCTGTG
>NZ_FOSJ01000074.1 GCF_900114235.1 Marinilactibacillus piezotolerans
CTGTGAGGATTCCATTCGTCCATGATGATGCAAAAACAATGCCCGACAAGTGGATCCGTTTATTATCTTTCGGGAACAGTGTTCTACAGTACACGGACTAATACTGTAGAAGTGATTTTACATATCTCGAAAAACTTCAAAAAAACGAAGTTTTTTAAACATGCCTTCTTATACTTCTCGTTGCTTTACTGGATCTGTTATAAAGCTGTTTAATCCAGACAATGATTGGATTATATTACCTTCATCGACAGAAATCATCATACGAGCAACGAGAAATTTGGGAAACATAATTTTTCATAGATTATTGGGAGTTACCTGTAATTTGTTCTTTTTGAACTACTTTTATCATAAAGAGTAATTCAAGCATCCAAAAGCCCTTACAAAACTTATAATTGTATCATTATGAATCACTTTCATAATTAACAGCAATATAGTAAGATAATCATAAGAAAATGTTTCATAATGAAACGACGGAAGTGAGGAATATACATGTCAAAAATAAACGTTGTGGGTATCGCACCTTTTAACGGACTTAAAATTAGTATGGAACATATCGCGTCAATGTATCCGTCAATAACCTATACTGGTTATATTGGAGACTTGAATCATGGGGTCGAAATAGCAAAAGGTTTAGACTCTGAACAAGTTGATGTCATTCTTTCACGGGGAGGTACCGCTCTTTTATTAAATGAATCAGTGAATATTCCTGTTATTGAAATCGATATCTCCATTTATGATATATTGCGCGCGCTTCGATTGGCTCAAGGATTTAGTAGTAAAATGGCTGTAGTTGGTTTTGAGAATATTACCGATAGAGCAAATGTATTAAACGACCTACTAAATTTAGACATTGAAGTCATTACGATCGATGCTGAGAAGACTGCTCAAAACGTACTAATGAATTTAAAAAATAACGACTACGAGGTAATTATTTGTGATCAAATAACTTCTACTCTAGCTAGGAAAATAGGTTTAAACGCTATATTGATCAACTCTGTTGAAGAAAGTATCAAAAAATCTTTTGAACAAGCTATTAAAATAGGTGAAACACGATTAAAAATTAAAGAGACTAATAGACTTTTAAAATCTCTTTACGAAAAAAGTCCAATTGATATACTTTTATTTGATAATAATAACCGTATAGTTGAGGAATTCAGCGCTTATACTATACCCTCAAAATTAAAATTAAAAATCATAAAATTAAATGCTAAAGCTTCAGGGAAACTCATTCCTGCTTTCAAAGAAAGTTTTGACGGAAAAGTATATTCTGTAGAGAGTAGAATTCTTGATGATAAGGAATATACTGTTTATTTTATAACATTGATTGATATTAATATACCTACAAGTAAGTCAATAAATCTAGTTAGTATAGATGATAATCATGAAATAATGTATAACAGTTCATTATCTATCGGCATAGAAAAAACAGACATTCTTAATTACGCCACTAGCAAAGAAGCCGTATTTATAATTGGAGAAGCGGGAACCGGTAAAGATAAAATAGCACAACTTATCTCAACTTATGCCAATAAAAGACGAATGTGGGAAATTAGATGTGATTTAATTACCTCTAACGAATGGGATGATCTATTCTCTTCTATTAATTCTCCTTTGCAGGATGAATCTTCCGTCGTTCATTTTAAAGGAATAGATTTATTATCCAGAAAACAACTTAACAAATTTATATCTTATGCAAATGATAGCCTGTTATTTAAAAGAAATAAAATTATCTTTTCAAGTACTATATCTTATAATGAGTCTACTCAAAGCCTTGTTACCTTCTTCAACGACTGGTCTATCATTTTTTATACAACAATTAGTCTAAGGGATAGAAAAAGTGATATCCCCTCAATAGCTTCTCTGTATATAAATGAATTTAATAATGAATATGGTAAGCAAATTATTGGGTTCGAACCTAAAGCATTAGAACGTTTAACTGATTTCGATTGGCCATTAAATCAAACTCAATTTAAACGCGTATTGAAACAGTTGGTCATCAAAACAAATGGAACTTATATAAAAGATAGGGATACATTACAGCAACTAAAAACTGAATTAGGCAATACTCCTAGAGCTTCTTCAGAGGTATTACAACTTGATCAAACATTAGATGAAATTAGTAGAGATATAATTCAGCTAGTTTTATCTGAAGAAAATGGGAACAAATCAAAAACGGCAGAACGATTAGGAATCAGCCGGAGTACTCTATGGCGTATCTTAAACAAATAACACTAGAAGAGAAGCTATGTATAGCTTCTCTTCTAGTGTTATTTGTTTGTACATAATCAATATCTTAATAGTACAGTTAATGTAAAAATCAAATCACCTTAAAGCCAACATTCCTATTTACTTTCTCGACGTCCCAGAAGGTCTGTACCAGTCTTTCGCCATAGGGTCCCAAGTGATCCATGAGTTCGGGTTTGTTGATGAGCATAATCGACAGGTCTTTGTCATACACACTCAAGGCATCGTACAGGGCGTCGAGGTTATAGCCGAAGTAACTTGGGATATCGAGCTGCTCCTGGATATAGCGATGGGCAGCTTCTCTGTTCGTCATGCGCTCGCCGTCTAATTTTACTGTTCTCATCTACTCGTCCTCCCCGTAAAGCTGCTGGAAACTGTCATAATGATCGTCCGTATAGTAAATCAGTCCGTCGGTGGAATAGACTAGTCGTTCGGATCCACGGTAGCAGCCTTCGTAGTTGACGTCGGCTTCAAAGTAGTCGCGGGCGTCTTCTTCCGGAAGCAGGCCTTCACGGTTCCCAAAGTAGTCCCCACCGATCAGCATCTCGTCGGTCACTTCCCACAGGTTCCCTTCGCTGGCTTCCCAGCCCAGTTCACGCGCTTCTTCTTTCGTCAGGTAGTTGTCCGGTAATTCGTCGTATGTATGGATGTACAAGGCCACATCTTCAGGCGTTGAGTAATAGCCGTCTTCATCGATTGTCTCGTTCCTGATTTCGTCGGTCGTTTCAGTCAGTTCCTCTTCGATCACCTCATCAAGGACCGCTTCAAGTTCTGCACAGCCTGAGAGCACCAAAGTCGTCCCGATAGCTAAACCAGCCAGTATCTTTTTCCCCAAAGTCATTCACTCCTATGCTCAACTCAAGCATTGATTATATCTCAAAGTATAGCACACTATCTACAGGAGTACGTCAGAAGTGTGTCATTTTCCGGACTGGGAGCTTTCATCTTCATAAAAGAGTGTAAAAAAACGAATAAGATAGTCTATATCCTATTCGTTTTATGCTGTTTAGATTTTTAATAGAGTTCGGTTCTTTTCACATCTTCGATCGTCTGTGTTCCTGCCAGTTGCATGACGCGCTTCAAGTCTGTTTCAAAGTAGTTGAAGACGGGCCGGACACCTTTCCAGCCGCCAAGTGCCAGGCCGTACAGGACCGGTCGACCGATAGCTACGATGTCTGCCCCGCTAGCCAGTGCTTTAAAGACATGTTCGCCGCGTCTTATGCCGCTATCAAAAACGATCGGGACACGTTTGTCGACGACTTCGGCGATCTCCTCCAGCATTTCAAAGGCGCCCGGCGCCCCGTCCAGCTGACGTCCGCCGTGATTGGAGACCCAGATTCCGGCCGCCCCGGCATCCAAGGCTAGGCGCGCATCTTCTGGCGACTGTACCCCTTTGATCAGGACCGGCAGCTTAGTGTAGTCCGCGATGAACCGGATATCTTCTGCGTTGATCTTCTGCTTGGATTCTAAATAAATATTGTTCAAGGCCTCATCTTCCACGCTGCCGCGAAAGTGTCTGGAGACGATCGGCATATCAAAGGGAAAGACGAATTTGTTTCGTAAGTCTTTCTCCCGGTTCCCCATCACAGTCGCATCAGCGGTCAATATAATTGCGGTCGCCCCATCTGCTTTGGCTTCGTCTAGGACCGCTTTGTTGACCTCGTTTTCCTTGCTCATATAGAGTTGGAACCATTTCGATGTCCCTTTGACGACCTTAGCTGTTTCGTACAGATCAGAGCCAGTATAGGAACTGATGGACAAAATCGTCCCGTAGTCTGACACACCTTTGGCCGTCCCGACTTCCTTGCTTTCATGGGCCAATCCATGTGCGGCGATTGGTGCCATGATGATCGGTGACGGTAGCTCGTGACCCAGTACCTCAGTAGTCGTTTCCGGATGCTCGACATCGGCCAGAACGCGCGGCAGGATCCTTTTCAGATTGAAGGCATCGATATTCTGCTTCAGCGTGTATTCGTCTCCCACTCCCCCAGCGATGTAGCCGAACCCCCCTTTTGGAAGAAGCTTACCCACTTTTTCCTCCAAGTCGTATGTATTGATCACTTCAATGTCTTTCACTTCTGTTGGTGCGTTGTAAATCATTTCCTCGTTAGTCATACCATTTCTCCCCTTCTAAACTTAGTTCTTCTCCCCGATACACTATTAAAGTGTATTTAACCAAGTAATATATCAGTTTGCCGTGTAGAAGGCAAGTCAAGAAGTAATATGCTGGTGATTTTGGAAGCCGAGCTGCCAAAATCTACCTTCTTGAGGATCTTTGGACTTTAGAGGGACAAGTGACGATTTTATTTCTGTTCACTTGTCTCGAATAATGCCTTGTGGTACAAGTGAAGATAGAAATTAGTAACTACATGTTCCGCAAACCAGTCTGTGGTACAAGTGAGTTACATTTCATTGTGTACTTGTACCTCATTCGGCTCTCTTTAGGTTAATGCAGTGTTTTTCGCCGGGCGAAAAACTCACCTTAAGCTATTAAGTGCAGGAATGTTGTCAGTTTTGACAGCTTGCCTGTCAAAATCTTCTCTAATATACCTTCCAATCAAAAAAATAATGCACTAAAAAACCCGCTCCGAGACGCAGATGCGGGTATTCTAGTGCATTCAGTTTATTCATACTTTCTTTTCTTAGCATTCCAATGTTTGCAAATGTTTGTTTATTTATCATCGGTTAAAAAGGTTGATCGATAGCTGTTGATTTTGTCAGCCAAGCTGACAAAATCATCCTTCTTGAAGATCTTTGTGGCTTTAAAAGGACAAGTGACGCATTTACTTTTGTTCACTTGTCCCGAATAAGGTGTTGCGGTACAAGTGAAGTTAATAATTATCATCTATTTGTCCCGCAAACCGGTTCTTGGTACAAGTAACCTGGCCGTCCCTGCTTCACTTGTTCCAAAAACCACTTTATCACACAAAAAAGAGCCACATTTGACTGGACATTCAGTCAAACGTGGCTCTTTACTATTTCTTTTAAACTTGTGCCCAACCACGGGCAATGGCGCGGCTGACATCCCAGGCGTCCTTACCCCTATTGTCCGGCTCATTCACGGTGTCGATCAACAGTTTGTAGGTCCAGTAGAAGTAGCCGTCGCCTTTGTTCCAGGCATCGACGGAGGCTTGCCATAAGGCGTTGTAGAAGGCTGTGACTTCGTCGTCGGTCATGTTCTTCTGATTTTTGACGATTTGCTGGTTATATAAACACCACTCGCCGGTGACTACAGGGACGTACTTTGAGACCTTTTCGATCTGTTCCCCGGTCTGATTCAAATGCGCTTGATAATACTCGAGGTTCTCCTTATCAGGATCATTTCCGAACATTAGATAATGATGGGTATCGAGCATCACGTTGTCAAACTCTCGCTCCTTGAAAAACCCTTCCCACTTCAACAAATCAAAGCCGTCATGGAAAACGATGGCCTTGTCTGGTGGCAAAATCTCACGCAGCCGGTCATAGGCTTCCTGGTAAAAGTCATACAAGAAAGCAAAGGATACAGGCGCGCTGCCTTCGGCCAGTTCTTTGTCGCGCGGTTCATACTGGTCCTGGGGATCGATGATATCCCACATCTCAGGGGTCAACGGTTCGTTCAACACTTCGATGCCATAGAGCGCGTCATCGGCCTTGTAGCGTTCCGCCAGTCGCGTCAGCACATTTAAGACGAACTCGACTTCTTCGGGATGCTGAGCCCACTTGCAGACACCTGAGATCCCACCGTTATCGAAAGCATTCTGGCTATAGGGCGCCGTGTGCAGATCAATCAAAACTTCAAGTCCATAGGCACGCGCCCAGTTGAATGCTAGGTCCAGTTCGTCCAGACAGCCGATAAAGGGCTCGCGGTCACCGAAGATGAAGTACGGCACCGGGATGCGCACCACGTTGAAACCGGCAGAAGCAATCTTGACAAAGTCGCCTTCTGTGATGAACGTCGCCCGGTGCGTCTTGATCTTCTCTTCGTAAGCCTCCGGATCCATGTCATACGCCAAGTAATATTCGTCGTCCGAAGGCGTCCGGTCAAACAGCCGCGGCGTCATCCACTTCTCCAAGACGAGCCACGCTCCCAGATTCACCCCTTTGATTTTTCCTTCCATCAACCATTCATCTCCTCTCGTATAATAAGTATGTAGTTAAGAATTGTTCTTAACTTAGTTGATGGATTAACTGTTTGAAAGAATGGAGCTTTCTCCCCCATGGGGGAGAAAAATTTCAAAAAGTCGCTTTTGATGATCCATTCACTTTAGTTCTTTGATAATTAAATATCTTGGTTATCGCTTGGTCATTCCGTGCTGTTTCTGTGTAAAATAGAACTAGATGGAAGATGGTTCTAAATGGGATGAAGCTTTCCCCTCCTTGTAGTTCGACTACTCATTAAGCATGCTTCCCGTCACAATGTTGAGACTATTTACTCATAAGCTGTATGGCTTGGTTCTTGTGTCCGTTGGTCTTAGGAAACCTTCG
>NZ_FOSJ01000090.1 GCF_900114235.1 Marinilactibacillus piezotolerans
CGCCGCTTGCTTTAAAATATCATTTTCCATTTGAAGCTGGGTATTGGCTTTTCTTAATTCTTTCAATTCTTTCTGTTCAGGTGTTAAGTTATCTTTTTCTTTGAATGAACCGGTTTGATTATGTTGACGTACCCATTTGTCAAAAGCAGATCCTGTAAGGTCATATTCTTCTATGATTTCTTTTCTTGATTTTCCTGCTTTGTGTAAATCAACAATTTGCTTCTTGAATTCTTCTGTATAAGTTCGACGTGGACGACGAGTAGACATGATAGATTCCTCCTGTGTATGTTTGTTTAGTATACACACCTTATCTTTTCTGTCCAACTCAGTGTAACCTATCCAGTTATGACTTCTGTAGAACGCTCACTAGAACGATTAGGTTTAGACTATGTAGATCTATTGTTGATTCACCAACCTTATAATGATGTGTATGGAGCGTGGCGTGCAATGGAAGAACTTCAAAAACAAGGGAAAGTTCGAGCAATTGGTGTCTCAAACTTTGGAGTTGACCGAGCTGTTGACTTAGCTGCATTTAATGAAGTGACTCCACAAGTCAATCAAATTGAAATCAATCCTTTCCAACAACAAGCAAAAAATATTGAAGCTTTAAAAAATGAAGGCATTATCCCAGAAGCATGGGCACCATTTGCTGAAGGGAAAAATGATATTTTCAATAATGCAGTTTTAAAAAATATCGGAAATAAATATGGAAAATCAGTAGCACAAGTCATTATTCGTTGGTTAGTCGAGCAAGATATTATTGTACTAGCTAAGTCAGTGAAACCAGAACGTATGGTTGAGAATCTAGCTGTTTTTGATTTTGAGTTAACTGAAGAGGATAAAAAAGAAATGGCAACTTTAAATGAAGGTGAAAGCCAATTCTTTTCTCATTCTGATCCAGAAATGATCAAATGGATGGCTAGTAGAAAAATGGATATTTAAAAAACGTATAGTGACTAACAACAACTTTTATTTATAGTAGAGATTACGGACTTCTTACTAAAATCTTTAGGTTAAATTATGGAAGGAGAACGTTAATGATTAGAAAAAGTTTTGGAGCAATATCTGCTTTTGTTTTTTTATCAGGCTGTCAAATGAACAATCAAACTGAAGAAAGCTCACCGGAAAATGCGTCAACCACAAGTGAATCAGGCAATTTTGGACGTGGAGCTATATCAGACGGAAAAGATACAAATGCAAGCGAAGCACCCACTAGAAAGTTGTCAGATTCAGCAAAATCTATTGTTATTTATTTTTCAAGAAGTGGCCATACAGAAGAATTAGCAAAAGAAATTAGTGAAACAATCGATTCTGATATTTTAGAGCTGCAGGTCAAAGAGCCCTATCCCAGCAACTATGAGGAAACGGAAAATCGGGCAACCTACGAAAGAGATAATGAGTTGTATCCAGAATTATCTACGGGTATACCTGATTTAACACAATATCAGACGGTTATTTTGGGACACCCAATATGGGCAATGACGCTGGCTAATCCTATGGTGACATTCATACAAGGATATGAAAAAGAACTTGAAGGAAAAATAGTCACTTCCTTTTCTACCAATGCTGGATATGGTTCAGGAGATACGTTTCAAAGGTTATCAGAACTACTTCCAAAATCCAATATAGAGGAAGTTTATACCGTTGAAGATAGAAATGCAGATGAAGACAAGGATAATCTTAATAGATGGCTTTCAGATTTTTAGAAAGGAAGATGATCAGTGGAGAAGCGTACATTAGGAAATAGTGGGTTAGAAGTCTCGTCTCTTGGGCTTGGTTGTATGGGAATGAGTCATGGTTACGGAAAAGCTTCAGACAAGAAAGAAATGATCTCTCTAATCCATGCAGCACTTGATCGGGGCGTTACTTTTTTTGACACAGCCGAGGTATATGGTCCATATGTGAATGAAGAGTTACTAGGGGAAGCACTTGCTCTGTTCAAAAAACAAGTCATAATCGCAACTAAATTTGGTATTCAGATGGCAAACAATAAACAGGTGCTAGATAGTAGCCCAGAACAAATCAAGAAATCAGTTGAAGGATCACTTAAACGTCTAAAAGTAGATACGATTGATCTTTACTATCAACACCGTGTAGATCCCAATACTCCAATTGAAGAAGTGGCTGGTGTGTTGCAAGACCTGATTAAAGAAGGGAAGGTAAAACACTGGGGGCTTTCTGAAGCAGGTGCTGAAACGATTCGTCGTGCACATGCTGTTCAACCCGTCACAGCTGTTCAAAGTGAGTATTCCATGATGTGGAGAAGCCCTGAAAAAGAACTATTTCCTACTCTTGAATCGTTAGGTATTGGGTTTGTACCGTTTAGTCCTTTAGGAAAAGGATTCCTTACGGGAAAAATCGATAAAAAAGCAACATTTAATAATGACGATTTTCGTAGCCTTGTTCCTCGATTTGAAGTAGAACATATGGAAGCTAATCAGGTACTCATTGACCTTATAGGAAAATTTGCTGCAGAAAAAGAAGCAACATTACCTCAAGTTGCGCTTGCTTGGGTACTTGCCCAAAAACCATGGATTGTCCCTATTCCTGGAACTAGAAAATTAGAACGCTTAGAAGAAAATCTTGCCGCTTCAGAGGTTCAACTAACTCAGAATGAATTGAGTGAACTGAACAATGCTCTTTCGAAAATCGAAATTTCAGGGGAACGTTACCCTAAAGAATATGCGAAAAGAGTAGGAAAATAACAAGTATAGTAGTAATTTCGATAGTCACAAATAAAAAAAGAATCCTATTTTTAAATAGGATTCTTTTTTTGCATGCAACATTAATCAGTATTGTTGCGTTTTTTTCAAGGTTAAAATAATTAGGAACGATTTTTTAACGGTTAGTATTTTCAAAATTGTTTCTCGGCTAAATACTTCGCTGTATTATCATGATCTAGAAATAACGTTTTTCTATTTATTCCTATTCTATCCAATTGTTTTAAAATAGATAATTTATCATTAATTTTAAATGTATGATCTTTCATAATGTGTTGAGTAATTATTGGTCGTTTTCTTCCAAATTTTGAAAATAATTGATAGAAAAATAACCCATTTTGAACTTTCATTCTATCAAAGGATATTTCAGATTGATACAAAACAGGTGGGATAACTGGTTTAGGAATCATAGAGTAGTCTTTACGTTTATGAAAAGTAACATGAGTATCTAAAGTGAAAAAACAATTATCATAACGGTTTATTAAAAATATCCACCAAAATCCATAAGTAAATTCTCTACCAAAGCTATTATGGGTTGTGTTTGTATAAAAGTAGAAACTATCTGATTTATTATCGTAGTACCGCACACTTTTATTTAATTCAGAAAAAATGACTTCCTCTTTTTCTAAATCACAAATAATACTTTCTAGATTTGACTTATAGATTTCTTCTAATTTATATGTCGATTTTAAGTGATTTCGTATATTCAGTATTATTTTCTCACTAAAAGTTTGACCAGTTTCTATGGTGTAAATTTTTTTCAACAAATCTGTTAATAGATACACTACTAAATCGTATGTTTCAGGTCTATTTTCTTCCAAAAATTTTAAGAAACCTTCGTATTTATCAATTGTGCTAAGTCCAAAGGGACGATCTATGTAGTTTTTCGGCAGTATATCAAAAGGAATACAGTTATTTCTATCAAATACATGGACGTATCCTGTTTTTATAGGTAGATTGTAAGCAGTGGAAAAGTAAAGTGCTACTAAAGGGTTTGTAGTTATATCAATTAAAGGTGTAGGCAACCCATGGTGTTGTGAATATGCCAAAAAATTGTCTTTTTCACTTTGACTCAGTTCATGTGCTATTTCTCTATAATAATCTTTGCGCAATTTTTCAGAGTCGTAATATTGACCTTTATGTGATCTCAATACACTAGCTGTTATTTCCTCATGATAATCACTTTCTCCACGAAAAAGAAATTTTTTATCACCTAGATTATCTATTTCTGTAATGTACTGTTGAACCGAATATATTTCTATCATTATTTCCTCCATCAGAATTTCAGTTTTTTATTCGTTTAGTGTGACCTATCAACATAAAAGCGCTTCAGTCAAGTTCTCCAGTTATTATAATTCAGGTTAAGTCTATTGATACATAATTGAAGCTATTATACCAATATTTTTCTGTAGTAACGATAGAGTATAGAGAGCGTCAAGAAGTTTGTGTAAATAAAAAGTTCCTTCTGTAAAAAACTTATCTTTCTTCTAGTTCTCCAAACATTTCCCAAAGTTCTGCTTCAGCTTGTTGGAAACCGCGGTGGCTTCGAGTTAAAAATTTCTGATTGTACAGATCAAAATTTGAGACTAAAAAGCGATCCATAGATTCTTCATTTTGAAATTGCTCTTTACGCCGACTGTATTTTTTAATTTGTTTGTTAAAAGACTCAATCAAATTAGTGGAGTACAAGCTTCTTCGGATTGAAGCAGGAAAGTCATAAAAGGTCAGTAAGCTATCGTTCTCTAAAATAGATTTGGTTACTCTAGGGTA
>NZ_FOSJ01000091.1 GCF_900114235.1 Marinilactibacillus piezotolerans
GATAAAGTCCATATAATTGTGTAAAAGTTAAAAGGCCATGTAACAGCCCTTTTACGGTACAATGTTTTTAACCATTAAAAACATACCCAGGAGGACTTTACATGACCCAAGTACATTTTACACTGAACAACGAAGAGGTTCAAAGTATTATTGAACATTCCGTTAAAGATGATGTGTCTAAAAATATTTTAACGACAGTTTTCAATCAGTTGATGGAAAACCAACGAACAGAATACATTAAAGCTGATGACTATGAACGATCTGAAAGTCGTCAGAGTCAACGAAATGGCTACTACGAGCGTGACTTTACGACTCGCGTTGGTACACTTGAATTAAGAGTACCTAGAACACGTGATGGTGAGTTTTCACCGACGGTGTTTGAGCGGTATCAGCGAAATGAAAAGGCGCTGCTTGCTTCAATGCTTGAGATGTATGTTTCAGGCATTTCAACACGTAAAGTCTCTAAGATTGTTGAGGAGTTATGTGGTAAATCAGTTTCTAAGTCCTTTGTTTCTAGTCTGACTGAACAGTTAGACCCTCTGGTCAATGAATGGCAAAATCGATCGCTTTCAGATATAAACTATCCTTACTTGATGACTGATGTCCTGTACATAAAGATTAGAGAAGATAATCGAGTACTTTCTAAGAGTTGTCACATTGCGATTGGAATAACCAAAGATGGCGATCGTGAAATTATTGGCTTCATGATTCAAAATGAAGAGAGTGATAACACATGGTCTAACTTCTTTGAATACTTAAAAGAAAGAGGATTACAAGGTGTAGAACTCGTTATTTCTGACGCTCATAAAGGCTTAGTATCTGCGATTCGTAAATCCTTTACCAACGCAAGTTGGCAGAGATGCCAAGTTCACTTCTTAAGAAATATCTTTACAACAATTCCTAAGAAGAATTCTAAACCTTTTAGAGAAGCTGTAAAAGCTATCTTCAAGTTTACGGATATTAATTTAGCACGAGAAGCTAAAAATCGTCTGGTTGAAGAATACTACGACCAAAAGAAATACACAAAAGCTTGCGAGACCTTAGATAATGGCTTCGAAGATGCCTTTCAATATACTGTCCTAGGTAACTCCCACAATCGACTAAAAAGTACCAATCTTCTTGAACGATTAAACCAAGAGGTTCGCAGAAGAGAAAAGATCATTCGAATCTTTCCAAATCATGCTTCAGCCAATCGATTGATTGGGGCAGTTCTTATGGACCTGCATGAAGAATGGATTAGTTCTACAAGAAAGTATATAAATTTTAGCAAGTAAGAAACAATAGAAACGTTGTATAGTATTTTACACAGGATTATGGACAATAATCATAAGAAATCTTATGAAAAAGAGTGAAATAGACTTTAGCCTGTGTTAAAATAGTGGAGGTTTACATTTGATTCCCGATAGGACGTCACATCCGTGCCGGAAGCCTTGTAACCGAAACAAAATAGGGGGAACACAGAATATGATAGAAAAAAGATTATTTTCATCCGAATCCGTTACTGAAGGACATCCAGATAAAATGGCTGACCGCATTAGTGATGCGATTTTAGATGCATTGTTAGAGAAAGATCCAAATTCACGTGTTGCATGTGAGACAGTTGTCACAACAGGACTTGTATTTATTTCAGGAGAGATCCGCACCGAAGCATACGTTGATATTCAATCAGTGGTTCGTGAGACGGTACGAGACATCGGTTATACGCGTGCTAAATATGGGTTTGACGCCGAAACTTGTGCAGTCATTGTAGCGATGGATGAACAATCAGAAGATATAGCTGGTGGAGTCGATCAATCGTTAGAATATAAAAACACTGATGAACAAAGTGAATTAGATAAAATTGGTGCAGGTGACCAGGGAATTATGTTTGGTTACGCGACAAAAGAAACAGACGAATTAATGCCATTACCGATTTCACTGAGTCATGCATTAGCGAGTCGTTTAGCAGCTGTACGTAAAGATGGTACGTTAGCATTCTTACGACCAGATGGTAAAGCACAAGTAACCGTCGAGTATGATGAAGCTGGTAATCCATTGCGAGTAGACGCAGTAGTTGTGAGTGCCCAACATCATCCTGCTGTTACTTACGAGGAGCTTTCAACAGGTGTTAAAGAAGAAGTGATTAAGAAAGTTATTCCAGCTAAATGGTTAGACGAAGATACAAAATACTATATCAACCCTACAGGCCGATTTGTAATTGGTGGACCTCAAGGAGATGTTGGTTTAACAGGTCGTAAAATTATCGTAGATACTTACGGTGGTTCTGCTCGACATGGTGGAGGAGCATTCTCTGGAAAAGATGCAACAAAAGTTGATCGTTCAGCAAGTTATGCTGCACGCTATATCGCAAAAAATATTGTTGCCGCTGATCTAGCAGACCGTGCAGAAATTCAATTAGCTTATGCAATTGGTGTCGCTCATCCGGTATCGATAGCAATTGAAACTTTTGGAACGGGTAAAGTATCAGACGAAAAACTGATTGCAGCAGTTCGAAAAGTATTTGATTTAAGACCGGCTGGAATTATTAGAGATTTAGACTTAACAAAACCAGTCTTTAAAGACACGTCAGCATATGGCCATTTTGGGCGTACGGATGTTGCTTTTACTTGGGAACAGACAGATAAAGTAGAAGAACTATTAACTGAAATTAATCAATAATAAAAACGAAAAGGTCATCTGCATATATTGAAGATAACCTTTTATTTATTGGTTCACAGAATCTTCAACTTTCTTTCCTGTATTTACGGATATAAATCCGATAAACTATGAAATGGTTAATAAGACTAAAGAAAGTGTTTGTTACAAATATTAAGTTAGACATAGATAGTATTTTACACAGGATTATGGACTTGACTAAACTGGATAAAGTCCATATAATTGGGTAAATTATTAATAGTCTTGTAAAAATAAGGAGTGAAATAATTGTTAGTAGAAAAAATGGCAGTAAAAAAATTTCTCGATACTTATCCTAGAGAATTATTCGAAGAGAGTTTTAAAATAGTATTTAATGACAAATTAAAAGAAGAAATAAAAGTTGGAGAGGGAGAAGTAGGGTTTACAATTATATTAAATGAATCATTTAACAAAAAAGATTTTTTAAAAGATCCATCTATAGTACTTGGTGAAGCATATATGGACAAGAAAATAGAAGTGGAAGGAGATCTTTACAAATGCCTTAGTATGATAATGCACATAAGAAAAGAATTGTTGGAAAAAATTAAAACATTAGAAAAAAATGAACCTAGGAGAAATGATGTATCCAAGGAAAAGCAAGATCAAGAAGTAAAATCACACTATGATTTGGGAAATGATTTTTATAAATTATGGTTAGATGAGACTATGAATTATTCTTGTGCTTATTTTAAAAATCCAGATGACACTCTTTATCAAGCCCAATCTAATAAAGTAAATCACATAATTAATAAATTACAATTAAAAGATGGTATGTCTTTACTAGATATTGGATGTGGATGGGGTGACTTGTTAATAGTAGCGGCTAAAAAATACAATATAAAAGGAACAGGCATCACATTAAGTCAAGAACAGTACAAGGGATTTAAAAGTAGAATTGAAGAAGAAGGTCTTGAGGATCGGTTAGATGTCAAATTGATGGATTACAGAGATCTTAAAGATTCAAAACTATTATTTGATAGAGTAGTAAGTGTAGGCATGATAGAACATGTAGGAATGAAAAATTATGGTTTGTTTTTAGACAATGTAAAGGCTGTATTAAAAACAAAAGGAGTGTTTTTATTACACTTCATAAGTGGTGGCAAAGAAAGTGGAACAGACAAGTGGATAGATAAATATATATTTCCAGGTGGAGTTATACCGAGCCTAAGGGAAATAATATTTAAAGGTGTTGACAGAGATTTTAATGTAATTGATGTTGAAAGTCTAAGAAGACATTATATTAAAACATTACTTTGTTGGCATGATAACTTTACTAAAGAAGAAGATACTGTTAAAGAGATGTTCGATGAACGTTTTGTAAGAATGTGGGGATTATATTTACTTGCATGTGCAGCTAACTTTAATGTAGGGGGAATTGATTTACATCAAATAGTTTTCACCAATGGAGTTAATAACACTCTAGCAATGACTAGATAAAACTTATATTTCTTATAAAGTTTTAAACTAGCCTATAAAAAAGAAAAACTATAAGAATATGCCTTCAAAGTTGTGTGAGTAACTTTGAGGGCATATTTTTATAATATTTTGAGAATATGAAGAATTTATTATTTGAGAACTGCAAACTGCTCAAATTTTTAACTTATTGACCTTTTACCAACTTGTATAAAGTTTTCACATGAACTCCTGATAAATAGTGTTGACATGGATTCAAAAGCTGATTATAATCAAACTAATTTAACAATTGGAATTAGTGAAATAATCTATGAAGAATCTAAAAACACATCAGTTGGATTAAGTAATAATAAAATAT
>NZ_FOSJ01000118.1 GCF_900114235.1 Marinilactibacillus piezotolerans
TGACTACTGCCACACATTTGTACCATTGATGCCAACTTTCTTACCACTGTTTGCCAAAGAATGTACCACCTTTTGCCAGCTCGATGTACCACTAAAGAAATATCCCATAACCACTGTGATTTAAGTTAGTTATGGGACACCTTTACATAATCCATAGGATTATATTAGTTTTTCATAATAATATCTTAGAAGTTATTGGATAAACCCAGTCGTTCACGCATAGATGTTTCACCATCAATAGTGATGGTGTAGGAATTATGAACAATCCGATCAATAACTGCTTCTCCTGTGGGACCACCTCCCAGTTTAGAGTGCCATCCGGCTGTGTTGAACTGGGTACAGAAGATCGTAGAAGTCGTCTTTTCCCGTTTTTCTATGATTTCCATGGTCAAGTATAGTTCTTCTTCTGTTAAGTCATGAAGAAGCCACTCATCAATAATGAGTAGTTCTTTCTTGGTGTACTTACGCATTAATTTTTTATAGCTGTCATCTGGTTGATTTTTTGCTATCTTAAACTCATCTAGGAGTTCAGGTAGGCGAACATACTGAACTTTATAAAATTGACGACAAGCAGCTATACCAAAGGCACAGGCTAAGTAGGTTTTCCCAGCTCCAGTTGCTCCCATCAGAATGATGTTGTTCTTATTTTCTAAGTACAACCCAGAAGCTAAGCGTAAGATCTCTTCTTTTGGTAACCGTCGGTCTTCGAAATATTGAATCTCCTCAATTGATGCTGAAGGAACTTCGAATGCAGCTTGCCTTATTAAGCGTTGAAGCTTATTACTTTTGCGACGAGAATGTTCGCTGTCTACTAATAGCTTAAAGCGATCTTCGAAGCCCAGATCGTTATATTGCTTGTTTTGTGCCTGTTGCTTATAGGCCTCTGCCATGCCACTCATTTTCATTTCAATCAATTTTGTTATCGTATCTTCATTCATCATTTAAACGTCCTCCATAGTATCTAGCTCCACGGGTGAATCCATGGTTCTGAGTTAATTTATCTACTGCTTTCTTCATTTGTTCTTCTTTTATCTGCTTCTGATTATTTTTAAGGGCTGTTTTAACAAGAGAGACCGTCGGTCTTTCTGTGACGTCCAGTACCGTCTGGCAGGCTTTTTCCAATTCATACTTTGTGTGTTTGCGTAACACTTTCTTAAGAGTGAAAATGGACTGAACACCTTGTCGTTCAACGGCAGCGTTTTTTAGAATTAATTCGACCACTTGTAAGGTAGATCGTCCAATATCTTTTGCCCATGCAATGGCATTTTGTGGGGTTTGATCCGTATATAATTTATGGTTCTCTGG
>NZ_FOSJ01000092.1 GCF_900114235.1 Marinilactibacillus piezotolerans
CTTTTAGCGGTACATTGATCTTCTAACTTAGTATCTATGATTTGTTTGAATGAATCTAATTTACTCGGATATGTCCTCCTTGTTTTAGGTTTATTACCTTGTAACGCTTCTTCATACGCTGCTTTAACCGTACGATAGTCACATCCGTATTGTTCCGCTAACGCAGTATAATTGGGCTTTATGCCATCAATCATATGTTTTTTCACTCCTTCTCTGATATCTCTTCTCATTCCTATTCCACTCCAATTCTATAGGGGATAAGAAGAGTATATAAAAAATGTAGGAAAACCAACAATTTTACATTGTCATTTTCCTACATTTTATAACTGTTCTTTACAGCCAATTGCTTTCGGTCCTTGACGAACTCTTTTCATTTGCGTGACAGCATAGGGAATTAAAGTGAATAGTGAACGATACGCTTCGTGGTCTGGTTCTCCATTATGAATACTGATAATTCTCCCAGAAACTGGTGAATAGATAGGCTTCCCGAATGCATAAAAGATCTTAGGAGACTCAGAACTCAATACTGTCCTCCAACTCGTTTGCCTGCTTGTTTTATTTTGGCTATCCACTGCCATAAAATCAATTGCATATCCAACACCAAACCGATCAGTTCCATGACTCGGAATTTTCTTATCTGGAGTTGCGCCCACTATCTATCTTCCGTCAAAAGGCAGCGATCCTGTAATACTTGATGAATGATTTCCTGATGTAATTTTCTTTTCATCCTTATTCATGCTTAATACCTCCCTTTATACAGAAATCACTAGGATTGCTATGCTTGTTATTGTTTAAAAAATTGAACCTTTCTCTTTTTAAAATAAGATTATGTAAAAAAATAATTTCATTAGAATAGCATATTAGTGCTACATTCTTAGGCAAGTGGATTCCCCTATAATTTTTCAGCTACATTAAATACTAGGATAACTTAGTAAGATTTCAAGAAACTCTTTTGCATTTAATAAAAGTATACTTAATTTAAATTTTACCATATAAATTTTAAAATCTAGCGGATAGCAGCTACAGTAATTCCCATTAGTTTTGGTAAACTATATTTAGTGTTAAATCTCTATTCAAGTCAAAAAAGCTGTTTGATTACTGCAAAAGTACGACTAACTAACATTATTGGAGGAATGACTATGTCTGAAAACAAGATAAATGTATACTCAGAAATTATTGATTTAGAAGATGTATTAAATAAGCTGAAAAGCTGGGAAAATGGTCTTGAGTTTCTAGGGGATTATTACTCATCAAACAGTCCAGATCTGGAAAGATTGGTAGAGGAATATACACCAACTTCTGCAATTTTCTGGGCTTTTCAAAGAGACTTTGTAAGGTTGAACAGAGAAGCACAAGAAAAACTCGACTTACTGGCTGAACAACAAAAAAAGCTATTTAACCAATAAACTACAAATTGAATTTCGAAGGCTTGGTTTTATTCTTGTAAATAAGCGTCCTTACAAATCTAATGTAAGGGGCGCTTATTAATTTAAAATATGTAATCAACTAAATTTTATGAGTTTGTCTTAACTACAAGTAAGTAAAATTGATTCATACTCATTAGCTTTATAAGATTAATTGATATAAATCATCCACTTAAAATCTGAAATTTTCTTTAAAAGACAGTCAAAGTCAATCGATTGAATAAAAAAAGTAACAATCCTTGGTTTGAACTGCCCCCTGTCAAGTAGACAGGTAAAAAAATAAATAATTTTTGAACCATACATCTAAAAGTGTATGGTTTTTTTCGTAAATTTACGCAATCTTCTCCAGAATTTCTTCTTCGGTAGGAATCGCTAAGCCCATTTCTAAAGTCACTCGTTCATTATTAAAGAACTCAATGTGGTGTGTCAACACTAAATTAGACAACTTTTTAAAGGTTTGATAGTTTGTATTCTTGTGGTGATAAGTAACCCAAAGATCCATGAATACGAATCGTATTGTACCAATTAACGTAGTCAAACAGTTCAAGATCCAGTTCTTTTTGGTGATCAAAAACCCGGCCATTAATGAATTCTGTTTTAATCGTTTTGAAAGTTGCTTCTGCTACAGCGTTATCATAGGGTGTGCCTTTGTTGCTTAAAGAGCGTTTAATGCCAAAGGCATCAAGTGCTTTATCGATGAATTGATTTTTAAATTCACTTCCTCGGTCTGTATGGAATAATTCAAGACGATTCAGGTTGTATGGTACCGTTGAAAAAGCACGTTGAACTAACTCCGCATTCTTATTAGGACCGGAGCTATAGCCAATAATCTCGCGATTATATAAATCTACTAAGACACAAATGTAATGCCATCTTTGCTTCACACGCACATAAGTTAAATCACTGACAATGACTGTTAATTCTTTCTCTTGATTGAATTTTCGATTCAGTACATTAGCTGTTTCAGACTCATTGACTGATGATTTCATTGGTTTGAATTGAGCGACCGTATATTTAGATAGAAGCCCTTGTTCTTTCATGATTCGGCTAATTCGACGACGTGAAACTTGCCAACCGAGCTTTCGGAGTTCAACTTTTATTTTTCTCTGCCCATAAATGCTGTGACTATCTTTAAAAATCTGGACGATTAACTTTGTCAGCTCTTGTTCTTGATTATCCTGTTGTTTTGCTTCGTAATAGTAGGTACTTCTTGAAATTTGCAGGACTTCGCACATTGCTGATACCGAGTATTTGTGGAGGTTATTCCGAATCACATCTACTTTCGTCCCATTATCAGCGCTGCTTGTTTTAAAATATCAACCTCCATCATGAGACGCTGATTTTCTTTTCGAAGCTGGATTAATTCCGTTTCTTCAGGGGAACGATTGTCTTTTTCCTGGAAAGAACCACTTGAATGGTGTTGGCGGGCCCATTTATCAAAAGTTGAAGGAGTTAGATCATATTCCCTAATAATCTCCACCCTAGGCTTACCAGCTAAATGCAGTTGGACAACTTGTTCTTTAAAGTCTTTTGAGAATGATCTTCTCTCTCTTCGAGTCATAATGTTTTTCCTCCGCTGTTTTTTGACTTAAGTGTATAAGACCTTATAATTATTGTCCAACTTAGTGTAGCCTATCCAATGTATTCTTTAATTTTTTGGTCTAAATATTCAGGGGTGTCAAATGTATCTAAATTAAACATCTCGACCTTTAAGGTCCCCCAAAAGCCCTCCATAGGACCATTGTCAATACATTTTGAAACGCGTGACATGCTATGAATCAAATCATTATCTTCAACCACTTTGTTAAATGCGTGTGAAGTATATTGAGAACCACGATCGCTATGGATAAGTGTTGTTCCTAGTTTTACATCATCAGTAATTTGTTTCATGGTATCTAAGACTAAAGGATTGTCATTCCGATTGCTCGTCTGATAAGCGACTATTTTCTTTGACCCCAGGTCAAGAATGGCACTTAAGTAACGTTTCGTTCCATTGGTTAATTTAAACTCAGTGACATCAGTTAGTAACTTTTCCATCGGGTTTTCAGCCCAAAAATCACGATCTAAGATGTTTTCAGCTAAATGTTCCACTTTATGCGGGACATAGTTCTTTCTTTTACGGCGAATGACGGCTTTGATTCCCATGATGTTCATTAAGCGATAAACACATTTATGGTTAACTTTCGCATTCCTAAAGAAGTTTAGAAAGATGGTCATTCTTCGATAACCATAGATCCCCTTGAAAGTTTCGTGTATTTCTTTAATCCATTTCATTAGCTTAATACGTTTTAGCTCAGATTCTGAAGGCTCTCGTTTCAACCATTTATAATAACTAGCTCTAGAAACTCCCAGTATTTCGCAAAGATGGGTAATTGGATATTTATGTTTTAATTCTTCAATAGTTAGGTATTCTGCTTCTTGTCTAACTCCTGAGATTTGAGACTCCCAGTGATCTTTCGGCGCTTTTTTAACGCATCATTCTCCATCTCTAGCCATTTATTTCTGGCTTTCAGTGCTTCTATTTCTGCGTCTAAGCGTTCTTCTTCAGTCTGGAGTTCAGATGGCTTTCCTCTCCCGCGATTATCTTCAAGACCTTTTGGTCCATGTTTTTTGTACTTATTCACCCACGAATAAATGTTATTGTAGCTTACTTGATGCTTTTCAGCAGCTTCTGTATAAGTTAACTTGTTCTCAATCACTAGTGTTGCATTAAATAATTTAACTGTTTCAACACATAAAAAAGTCCTTTATAATGGGGTTGGATGACTTATCCAAGACCAAAACAAAG
>NZ_FOSJ01000095.1 GCF_900114235.1 Marinilactibacillus piezotolerans
CGATCATATAAGATTTCTTGAACTTCACGATAGCTAAGGTTATAACGAAGATAGTAGCCCACGGCTACAATAATCACATCCTGCTGAAATTGCTTGCCTTTAAAATGATCTATCTTGATTCCTCCAAGCTATCTTTTCCATTCATTTTACCTTAAAATCAGTTTATCAGAAAACTTTGCAACAGAACCCTTTAAAGTATTATGAATATTCAAAACAACAGAGGGAGAACAGGAGTGAACACATGGGTGATTTATTAAAAAAAAAGAATTGATGCAATTATTAGAAATTTACCAAAAAATGGGAGAAGAATATCAAAAATTATTTAAAAAAGTGGAAATAAAACTTTATGAACTAACTAAGGAAGCATACATTTCCTAGACTTCGATCCGCCACAAAGCTTATGGCTGCGATTGCTATTCTACCCTGTTCAAATAATGGAAAAGCGATTTGAAATTCAAAAAAAATTTGTTATAATAGTCACATGAGAATCAATGAAGCATATTAAAACTAAATAATGAAAGCTTTGGAATATAACAGATTTTGTTTGTTGGTTATATTCATTGTGATCTGAACAGGCGGTGGACATATAAAAGGTCCATGCAGCCGGGCTGCAATTTTTGCGGCAGCAGAGTATGTAAATAATAAGGGCATACCTGTGGGACAGTTAATTCTGTTCTATAGGTGTGCCCTTTTTTATATATATATTTCTAAATAAAGGGGAGTGAAAAGATGAGATGAAATGGATTTGTAATAATTGGTAAGCAAAAAAACAAAAAATATGAAAGAGGTTTTAGAAATGGTTGAGTATCTAACAAAAAGTAGGCAAGGACAATTTTTAGTTGTCGGTGTTTTATTTACAATCTTAGGGTTTATCTTTATCCCACTAAATGATGCATACAGTTCCATACTATTTTATATTTCAATTTTCTTTTTAGGCTTCTATGCGGCAAAACATGCTGTTGTTGAAACGATTAAAGATCGCTCACCAAATGTCGACCTATTAATGGTTTTGGCAGCAGTTGGTGCAGTAATCATTGATTTTGAGTCTGAAGGAGCGGCGTTGCTATTGATTTTTGCTGCTGCAGAAGTTTTGGAAGATTATGCAACGAACAAATCCACCAGCGCGATTTCAGAATTAATGGCGCAAGTACCCGACACAGCCCAAGTGCTAAAAGAAAATGGGGATGTAGTGGTTACCCCTACGAAAGAGTTAGTTATTGGGGACATTGTCGTGGTATCGAAAGGTGGTCAAATCCCTATTGATGGCTTGATCGACCGAAATGCAATCGTGAATGAAGCGGCTTTAACGGGTGAGTCTGTCCCAGTAGAAAAAGAGTTAAAGGAGGAAGTTTTTGCCGGAACGATTAATGAAGGAAATGTTTTTCATATAGAAGTAAACAAGACACTGAATCAAACCATGTTTTCCAATATTATCCGGATGGTTGAAGAAGCACAAAACAAACCTTCTCGAATCGCAAAGTTTATAGACCGTATTGAAAGTAAGTACGTGATTGGCGTTTTAATTATCATACCTATTTTCATCTTCTTTCTATATTATTTCCTAAGCCTACCATTAGAAGAAGCATTTTATCGTGGAATGGTACTTTTAACAGTGGCTAGTCCATGTGCATTGATGGCATCAGCTACACCGGCTACGTTAAGCGCGATAAGTAATGGAGCCAAAAACGGTATCTTATTTAAAGGTGGAGCCGCAATGGAAGCGTTAAGTACAATGAATATTTTGTATACAGATAAGACCGGAACATTGACGTATGGCGACTTCCAAGTGGTCGATTATCATTTGGACCAAGAGCTGTTAAAAGAAGTCATTTATATGGAGCAACAATCCAGTCACCCAATCGGAAGAGCAATTGTTTCTGCCTTTAAAGAGATTAACTTAGCACAAGTGAATCAAGCGGAATCGATTGAAGAAATTGCTGGTTCGGGAATTAAAAAAGGGGCAATCCTAGTTGGAAAACCGGATGCATTTAAGCAATATGATAAATTTGATCAGTTTGAAAAGCTACTGGAAAAAGGCGATACGACCATATTTGTAGCGAAGGGAAATGAAGTCGTCGGTTACTTCTCACTCCGGGATCGAATTCGTCCGCAGTCAGCGAGTACGGTTGCGGATTTCCAAAAAGAGGGCATCAAGGTTTATCTTTTAACGGGAGATAACGAAAAGGTTGCGGCACAGGTTGCAAAGGAAGTAAAGGTAGATGACTATATTTCTTCCATGTTACCGGAAGATAAAATAGATTTTGTCTTAAAAAGCCAAGGAAAAGAAGAAGTTGTTGGGATGATTGGCGATGGGATCAATGATGCGCCCGCGCTAGCGAATGCAGATATCGGAATTGCGATGGGAAGTGGCTCGTCAGTCGCAATGGAATCCTCTGATGTCGTTGTAGTGAAGAATGATTTGTCTAAATTGTTTTATAGCTATCAGCTAAGCAAGAAATTAAATAAAATCATTATTCAAAATGTCATTTTCTCCATCGCTGTTATTGTCAGCTTGATTACTTTAAATATGTTCGGCGTTCTGGGACTTCCTTTAGCAGTACTATTCCATGAGGGCTCCACAATCCTCGTCATCTTAAACGGCTTGCGGTTGTTAGGGTCCGAAAAAACAAAAGCGGAATTAAGTGGTGCTTATTAGACTGCATCATGATATTAGCTGAAAGGGTGAGCGAATATCTACAGCTTTTTAAATTTGTATCTGTAGGGAATGAAGCTTACCCTTGGCGAAAGCCTAAATCGTCAAAAAAGCTGATAATTTCTGAACAGAAATTATCAGCTTTATCTATTTTAAATACATGCTAAAAATCGTTTATTCAAACTTGATTGTCATCAATTATTAAAAACAATAAAGGAGCTATCATAGAGTTATACGAAAGAGTAAAACAAAAAAGACCGCGCAGTGAAAAACTATTTTCGAAGGAAAACCACTTCTTGATGAGGATCAATTCTTAATCTGATTCAATCCAGTAGACTTACATTACAAACAACAAACAGGAGGAAAAAATCATGCAAAGGTGTATTTTAGGAAAGAAAAATGGTTCTGTTGCAA
Organism: Marinilactibacillus piezotolerans; assembly: GCF_900114235.1. GTDB lineage: Bacteria > Bacillota > Bacilli > Lactobacillales > Carnobacteriaceae_A > Marinilactibacillus > Marinilactibacillus piezotolerans. Next base: position 3,068 of record NZ_FOSJ01000095.1, read on the forward strand.
AGTTTTAAATCTACTATCAAATAAGGTAGAATAATAGAAAAAGATAGCAGGAGGAATGACGATGAATCATTTTAAAGGAAAG